>DFKQ01000112.1 GCA_002373875.1 Lachnospiraceae bacterium UBA3641 | reverse complement strand
CTATTGACTTTTTATTAGTAGGCTTCCTTAAGATTTTTCTGTCTAACTGCCCTTTGCATCTTTTCTTATATACTGCAGATAATCCGCAAGAAGCGGGTATTCCCCGTTAAGTATCACCACGGCCATTATTATATAACGCCTGTATCTGTCGAGAAGCTTAAGGGATATCTTTAATTGCTTCCCGATCTCCTTAGCCGGCACCCGTCCCAATCCCAAAACGGATGCAAGTACTTCCTCATTGTCAAGTATATGGGTTATGGCCCTTGCACATTCCCTTTTAGTCTTTCCCGCCTTGGGCGAACAGCCCTTAAGGTCACGGAATGTAAAGCCGTATTTACTTAGCTTTTCATTAATCTCTATTATCTCTTCCTTAAGGCTTAAGTTCGTTTTATTCCGTTCGTCCGTCCGGGAGCTTTCCCTTGATACCGCCTTAAGGACTTCGCTGTGTTCCTCGTAATCCCCTTCCCCGGTAAGAAGCTCCGGGCTGTATGAGATCTCCGCTTCATATTTCTTAAGGCTTCTTAAGTGGTCTATTATGGCCCTGTCTATAACGACTCCGACAAATCCCGCAAAATCACCCTTTTCCGGTTCATAGCTGTCTATCGCCCTGTTAAAAGCGGACAGGGCGACAGACCATTCATCATCACTTCTTGTTATATATCTGCCGGTTGCTTTTGAAGCGATCCTGAGAATGGTGTGTTCATTATCGCGGATAAATTCTTCCCTCTTTGCTCTGTCTGATTTTGCCTGAAGTGCCCCTTCGTTCATCTGCATCTCCGATAAAGCCTGTAATCTTGTCAGATTATACCACAATCCACTCCTTATAAGCCACCTCAGGATCATTTCCGTTGCTGCGGATATCTATATCCCTTTGTTATATAATACGGACGTGGCCGGTAAAAAAATGGGGTGTTTTTAAAAAAGCCGGTAACTGCTTAAGAAAGAAAGCCGGACAGGATGCTCTTAAGGTATCCAAGATACTTAAGATATTCCTCATCGCTGTTAAGATGTTCAAGTATTACAGGCATATCGCCATCTGTTTCGTTCATTTTGGTAATGTAAAACCTTAAAGGGAATTCGCCGTCTCCGGGGCCGCATTCTTCAAGCCTTAAGGTGTATCGGCCGTCAAGATGCACATCCTTTATATGGCAGCTTCTTATCTTCCCGCCAAGCAGATCCGCGCACTTATTATTCGTTTCCTTTTGCGCCGATTGCGAGGCATCGAAGATGCCATTCCTATCGCCACCGTTCAGATACCCAGTTCGATCTCAACGGCCTGTCTGACTATATTCGTTCCCGCATCCGGCTCAAACCGGTCAACAACCTGTCCGATGCGGTTGACCAGAAATTTGGTAAAATTCCACTTGATATTGCTGTTATTGCGATAATCCGGGTCCTCTTCCCTTGCCCGTCTCTCCATGTGGACACTTATGGGAGAATTCATAAGGAAGCCTCTGAAGCCTTGCCTGCTCTTAAGGTAATCGAAAAGCTCAAGCGCATCTGGACCGTTCACATCCGTTTTCGCAAACTGCGGGAAGGAGATATCGTAACGTGATGTACAAAAATCATGGATGGTCTCATTAGTCCCGGGGGCCTGATGCCCGAACTGGTCGCAGGGAAAATCAAGGATCTCAAAACCGTCATCCCTATAATCCCTGTACATCGCCTCCAGCGCTTCATACTGCGGTGTGAATCCGCAGCCTGTGGCAGTATTGACGATCAAAAGTACCTTCCCCCTGTATTCCCGCATTGAAACAAGCGAACCATTCCTATCAGGAACCGAAAAGCGGTAGATCGGACTGCCGACGAGGTAATCCTCTGCCTCCTGGATTATGTTGTTTATGTTCTCCACATCGTTGTATACATGGCCGGTTTCGAGAGAGTGATTGGCTCCTTCGATGATCTTGTAGCTAAGCTTCTTTAAATCGCACAGATCCCGTATCGTACCCGGATCTGTCCACGGGTCCTTATCCCCGAAAAATACAAGCCCGTTTCCCTCCCTTGCAAGGGAAAAGGTCTGAGGAAAGGGCGTATAATAGACCTGTCTGGCGGGAATGCCGTGCTTCCCCGCATATATGCTTGCAGCAATTGTGCCTATGCTCTTTGATACAAATATGATATCCTCAGCGGATGAGAAATCAACATCTTTAAGCTGTTCCTCGGTCTCCACCACCGCAAGATTGAACGCCTCCAGCATTTTTGCTTTATTTTTAAGGCATTGCTTATCAATGTTGTTATACCCGACACTGACTACCTCGTAACCGTGTTCCAGGGCAATCTTTTTCGAATAATAGAGCAGGGGCTTATCGATATTGTATCCGATCCCCTGAAAAATAACTGCGATCTTTCTTTTTTCCATAATCTTTCCTCTGTCAAGTAATAAGCCACTGTTTATGCCTGCTTTTCATGAAGGAAAAGGCATTTTTTATCCAAATGAGTCAGGAGATACGTCCCCTGACTCATATAAAGAAATTCTCAAGCTTCTCCCTCAGTCCGGCCCGGTCGATGGTCTTAAGCAGATAGTCGGCAGGCTTAAGCTCAAGCACCTTCATTATACTGGCCCTGTCGTTCTTACCGGTCAAAAACATCACGGGTATTGATGATGTCTGGGGCTCTGATTTTATCATTTCAAGAACCTTGGGTCCGCTGGTAACGGGCATCTCGTAATCAAGGAGGATAAGGTCCGCGTGATTCTTCGCAAGCCAGGTTATTGCCTGCATACCCGAGTTAACCAGCGACACATGATAGGAATCCTTAAGCCAGTCGTAGATCATGGTCAGGTATGAGGCATCATCATCCACCACCAGGATGCTCTTGCGCCTTAAGAAGGCTGCTTCCTCATCAAGGTAGGCGCTCACTTCCGAAAGCAGCTTCTCCATTTCAAGCGGTCTCTCATAGAAGCCCTGAATGCACTCCGCCGGAAGATAATCCTTAACGATCCTGTATTCCTCAGCCGTGCCGACGACCATAACCTTGCGGTCCTGTCCCGGACAGTTGTCCTTAAGATATACCATGGCCTCCGCCGACTCGTCTATGGTATCATCGGTATAGAGGATCACAAGATGTATATCCTCAAGCTTTGACGATATATCCTTAATCCGGGGCTTCGCATACACAGCCTCAACATCTATCGTTTTGAGCTTCATCTCAAGGCCCCTGACCGTAAAGGTCTCGGAGGCACTTACAACAAGAACCTTTTTCCCCATAGCATCAATCCCTCTCCAGTATTTCCTTTATTCCGTCCCAGTCAAGCTTAAGCAGGCATCCCCTGAGCTTATCGAACTTCTCCTTATCCGAAGGAGGAAGACTGTATTCCTTCATGGAATCCATTACCATCCTTGTAAGCTCGTAATCCATGTCCTGCGCGAATTCGGACAGGGCCTGATACGCATCCTTTATAACTTCATCCGGAGCATGTGGAAGCTGACCCGCATCATCCTTACCCAGTGCTCCTGCAAGTATCCGTTTATATGACCGGTATTTCTCAAGAAGGCCTGCGGTATCCCGTCTTATTACATCCGTCCGGCCCTCATCTCCTGCTGCTTCCAGGGCAGCCGCCATCCCGGACAATTCCGTGAGACCCACTATTCTTGCAGATGACTTAAGGGCATGGACCTTGATGGTGTAGTTCTCCCAGTCCTCATTATCGCAGTAGCCCTCTATTTCGGCCGATTTATCGTCTATGGTCTCGTAAAAGTCACCAAGAACGGACAGATAACCTTCCACCGAGCCGCAGTTTCTTACGCCTGCCGATGAATCTATCTCTTTGTTATTAACAAGTGCCGCCGGCAGGCTTACATCCTTCGAAGCTTCATCCGCTTCTACGCCCCCTGCCTGAAGGTCCCCGTTTTCACCGCCATGAATTCCCGCAAGCAGCTTCCCGACATACCCGGCAACCATGCTGTCCCGGTATCCGCGCTCATTCATGAGATAATCCTTATCTTCATCCATGAGCCCGATCATAAGCCGCGCAATACCCTCATCGAACTGGCTTTTAGAGCATCTTACAAGCTCTGCCCTTACCTTCTCCTGCTCCCGTATGGTTGAATAAGACCGGTTGGAGGTCATGGCATCGTAGCTGTCCGCCACGCAGATGATACGGGCCGGCAGCGGTATATCCGTACCTGCCCTGCCGTCGGGATAACCCGTTCCGTCATATCTCTCATGATGCCACCTTGCACCCGTGGCAAGCTCCGGAAGCTCCGTTATCGTCTTTAATATATCATATCCCGTGGTTGTATGCTGCCTGATCTGTGCGAATTCCTCATCCGTAAGCCTGCCCTGTTTATTCAGGATGGCCTCGGGTACTCCTATCTTGCCCACATCATGAAGAAGGCCCATGGCATATATTTCAGCCTGTCTTCGCTCACTCATCCCCATCCTTGCGGCAAGCATGGTGGCGTATCCCGCAACCCTCTCCGAATGCCCCTTGGTATAATGATCCTTGGCGTCCACGGTCTGTGACAGGGCCAGCATGACCTCCTGAGTAAGGTGTTCCGCCCGAAGCGTCTGCACTGCAACCTCTTTCGTAAGATCCTTCTGAAGACGGGATAACTCTATGGTGTGTTTAACCCTCTGAAGCAGAACCTCAGTCACGAAGGGCTTGCGCACGAAATCCCATGCGCCTGCCTTAAAGCCCCTGATCTCTGTCTCATCATTATCATCTCCTGTCAGGAATATAACGGGTATATCGGCCGTCTCAGCTTCCTCCTTAAGCATGTCAAGAACCTCGAAACCATCATGCCCCGGCATCTTGATATCCAAAAGGATCAGGTCTGCCCCCTTCTCCTTAAGGCAGGGCATGGCCTCATCACTTGAAAAGAAGCTCCTGAATTCATAGCTGCCGCCCAGTATATTTGCCGCCACATCATGTATCAGCTTTTCATCATCTATAAGGACAACACGGGATTTATTTTCCTGCGCCCGGATTGCCGCCGTTTCGGACCGATCCTTTGATATCCTGCCGTCTTCCTTTTCCCTGCCGGCCCCGGTCAGGACCTTTTCCTCAGGCAGATATCTTAACAGCATCTCTTCAAGCTTTCCTGAATCTATCGGCTTGGTGAGATAATCGGCAAATCCCAGCTTAAGGTATTCCTCCCTGGCTCCCGAGATCGCATTGGCGGTAAGGGAGATAACCGGTGCGTCCTTGCTCCTGTTATCCTCAAGCTCCTGCATCCGCCTGAAGCATTCGATCCCGTCCATATGCGGCATCCTGTGGTCAAGGAAGATCACATCATAGGAATTCTCCCTGACACATTCAAGTGCTTCCTGCCCGCTCTCCACCGCATCTATTGATATAAGGGTCTTCTTAAGAAGGTTCTTCATCACATCCAGGTTCATCTTCGTGTCGTCAACAACAAGTATCCTTGCCTCAGGTGCTGTGAAGCTCTCCTTGTATTTCCTGTGGGAGGCCACCGACCTTAAGAACCTCTCGCCGACCTCTCCCACCGGCTCGTTCCTGACTATACCCTGAGTGATAACAAATGAAAAGACGGAGCCTTCACCGTAGACACTTTTAAGCCGCAGCTCACTGTCCATAAGGTTTAACAGCTGCCTTGTTATGGTAAGCCCAAGACCCGTTCCTTCTATAGTCCTGTTACGTTCCTCTTCTACCCTTGTAAAGGCGGTAAAGAGCTTCTCCTGATCCTCTTCCTTAATCCCTATGCCGGTATCCCTTACCGCGATCTCAAGCGTTACGGGATTACGCAAGCATGCCTTACCGTGAAGCTCTCTGGCATTCCTTATCATATCGATCGCATCCTTGCCCATGGCAATACATTTTATGCTCAGGGTCACGCTGCCTTCCTCGGTATATTTCACCGCATTGGTAAGTATATTTGTTATGACCTGCTTGATCCTTATCTCATCCCCGTAGAGTATGGCCGGTATCGAAGGGTCAATGTCAAGCTCCAGCTTAAGCCCCTTGCTCTTAGCCCGTTCCCTTATAACGTTATACAGATCGTTTATAACGGAAGCAAGCTCATATTCAACAGGGATTATGTCCATTTTGCCTGCCTCTATCTTGGAAAAGTCAAGCACGTCATTGACTATGCAAAGCAGGCTGTTTCCCGCCGACCGGATATCCTCCGCATACTCAACGATCTTTGCCTCATTGCTCTCACGGAGTATCATTTCGTCCATACCGAGTATCGCATTTATGGGCGTCCGTATCTCATGGGACATATTGGACAGGAAGGCTGATTTGGCAATGTTGGCAGCCCTGGCTTCCTTCGCCATTCCTTCAAGCTGACCTGTTATCTTGCCCAGAAATACGGACATCCTCTCGGCCAGAGGAACAACACCATGGTGATGAACACAACCTTCATGCTCATGTGTGACTGTGACTGCAGCCTCATTCCCTGCCACAAAAGGCCGGCCCTCGCGCAAGCCGATAGCAAGGTGCGCACTGTTAAGTACACCTCCCCTTCCGTTAAGGTAATATAACTCGCTTATCCCGTGTATAAGCGCGTATTCCGGATTATCTTCACCGAAGCTGTCCCATTCAATGCTCGCGTCCTCCTGCAGGAAGTTCAGCCTGTTCCCGCAGAGGATAAGGAAGAGAGCCTCAGGTTCGAAGCTCTTCATGGACAGATATGACTGTTCCACGGCATTAAGAACCTCATCATGGGTGGCGAAGGAGAACCTGACCTTCTCGCCTTCATGAACGGTCACATTGAAATAGATCTCCCCCTCTTTCCCGTAATCAAAGGGAATAAGGCAGATATCCGTATCATCTCTTCTCAGGATAAGGGGAAATTCGCAGATATTGGAAATAAGATACTGGTCCGGAACCACCCCGAAATACTCCTTGAACAGATCCACCGCCCTCATGCCGTCGATCTGCGTAAGCACGGATTCACCGTATCTGACCTTGTCTCCTACGGTTACCGGCATCTCCCGCCCTATGGGATGCCAGCCGAGAGCATAATTAAGCTTTGCGTACAGGTTCTCCCCGTAGAAGATCACGGCAACAAATCCTCTGTCGTAAAAGGCATCCCCTATAAGCATCTGATTCATTCCTATATTCTCGCCCAGCTGCCTGAACAGGCTGAAGCGCTCGGTAGAATGCAGCGAAAGCGTGCGGGGAAGATCGTTGGAGGTCATGGTACCGAATATACCGACATCTTCGTGTCCCTTCACTGCTCCTTCCATAAACTGCGTAATATTAAAGCCGATACCGCAGACAAAGAGCTCGATGGCCTTGGCATCCGGATGCGCCTTAAGTCTGTCGCGCATGATTCTTGCTGCCTCATCCTCATCCCCCACATCACACGGGATCGATACGACCTCGAAATCCGACTCCTGCGCTACTATAAGGTTGATCCTCACTCCGGTAAGCTCCGGCGGATTGTCGGCTATCGTATACAGGGAAATACCTGCGATCTTAAGTTCCGGTATCATCCGCCTTATCTTCTCAACCATGATCCGGATCTGGAGCTTGGGAAAACCCGTTTCATAGATAGTGAGCAGGGCCCCCTTGTGGGGAACCGACTTCAGTATGTTCTTTATTTCAACAAGGGCAACTCCCACGGTTACCGGTGTTTTAAGGAAGAAATTCTTCTGTATCATAAACCTTACCTCTGGACCCGGACGCTGACTCCGTCCTATGGCTCTCCGTTCTTTTCCTTGTACATCAACTTATCGGCCCTGTTTATAAGCTCATGCATGTCTTTATCATGGACCACCCTTGCGGCGCCGATGCTGATGGTAAGCTCATAGGGTGCCCCGGCTTTTTCATTAAGTATGCGGAGCTCCTTATTTATCCTGCCTTTAAGCTCTTCAACCATTTCGTCATTGTCTGCCTTGACTAAGATCACGAATTCATCACCGCCGTACCTTGCGATATTGGCCCGGTAGGGATACTTGGCACAGCCCTTGCGCAGGGCCTCGGCAACCCTCATAAGGGCTTCGTCACCTTCTATATGACCGTACATATCATTTATCTTCTTAAACTTGTTAACATCGATTATAAGCAGATATACGGCATCATCTTCCATGTTCTGAACCGTATGCTCGTAGTAGTAGGCCAACTGCTTCCTGTTATTCAGCCTGGTCAGCGGATCAACGGATATCATCTGCTCGATCCACTGCAGGTACATTACCAGTGTGGACAATGAAATGACCATGCATGCCAGGGGGAGCTGGGGATAAATAAACTGCCCTATTCCCGCGCAGGCCGGCAGGACCGGGAAAACAGACAGCCTGATAAGCATTTCCCGTTTAGACTGTTTGCCCTTGTCGAAAACACCCTTCAATGCACGGAAGCTCGTGGTAAAAATATAAAGATATGAGAGAACATACTGGATGATGAACAGGGGCCCCCGCCTGTATATCCCGTCAGCATCCACATAGAAAAGCATACCGTTAAAGGGATTGATCAGAAGCAGCGCTACCATTATCCATACAAGTGCGGATGAAAGGCGCATCCTTCTCCTGCTCTCGACAAAGGGGGAATCCTGAAAGTATTCGAAATACAAAAACCAGAAGAAGCACATTACGGCCGTTGCAAAGAAGTAAAGCTCCTTCGTAAGCATGATAAAGAAGGTGCTGTGGGGCAATACCCCGCATTTGATCATAACGTACAGGGTATCCGAAATATAAAACAGCATCTGAGAATCAATGCACATGGCAAAATTCTTCTGCGCCACCATCTCGGTAAGCCCCCTGGTCTTATACCGGATGATTCCGATAAGTACCAGGGCAAATATATTAATCTCTATATACAGGATCACATAATCGTTCCCCAAGGCACTATATCTCCCTCTTTTCCTCCGTATCAGGATCTTTAACCCTGTCATGCATCTATCAATATTATATTGTGCATCAATTTATTATAGTAAACGAAATTATTTATTTCGTTTACTATAATATCACATTTCCCGGATTAATGTGATATTATAATAAGGAACTTAAGGAAATCCACGGGGTCATTTGGACATGAGCCTGCTTATGTTCTTGATCATTATGGATATGGTCCCGTCGGCATTGGTGATAAATTCCACACTGTCGTTATTATTATATTCATCCATGGGGATATTGATCTCGATCCCGGTATCCGTTTTAAGATACTGCTTATGGTATTTCCTGACGGTCATCTCGTTCTGAGGACGGACCTCCTCCTTAACCATGTTATACTTCTCAAGCTTCTCCGTGAACTCTTCCTTAACCGAAGGGTACTCCTCATACAGCTTCTCTCCTATAACTTCGGGCCTGATCGCGCCGTCTTCACGTATCTGGGTCTCTATAACCGCTTTGGTTTCAAGCTGCTTCTCTATATTATCCTCGAAATACTTGTTATTGATCTGGTCAAGGGCCTTCTCGACGATCTTCATCCTGGTCCTCTGGGACATCCTCGCATGGCAGTTAAGGTACAGCTCGGACAGGTAATTGGTATTAACGCCGTTTACCTCGTATTTCTTCTCCGTAATCCTTATCGTCAGGTCTTCAAGATCTATTATCACCGCTTCTGTAAGCTTACTGCCTGATGCGGGCAGAGTCGCATGCTGCATGATTATGGCATTATAATTGCTTCCGTCCTCCGCATTCTGAGTCATATGCACGAAGCTGTCCTTATAATTCATCTTAAGCAGGGCAAGATATGACTTCCCCTCACTCTTAAAGGTTACCACACAGAAATCGGCAGACGGGATGGCAGGGTTTTTGTACATGATATCATAAAGCCTGACTGCCGCTTCCTTACTGAACCCTACAAGGTCTCCCCCGCCGCCCCCGATCTCGGCTTCCTTGAAATCCTTAACGAGCCTGTACATCTCAGGCTCCTCTTCTTCGCGAAACACACAGGTCTTAAGGTCATCGCCCGTTGCCACCCTGTAAATATGGGCCCTTAAGAGGTCATTTAGTTCCTCATGTCTCTCAAGCAGATATTCCGACAGTATGGGCATTCCCACACTTGTCTCAAGAATATGTACTATAGCATTTGTTATTATTATCTCATCCTTTTGCATATGTTTATCCCTTGCCGTCGCTTCTCCTCAAACACTCGGTTTTGCCGGACTTCATTTGAAAACTCACGTTATTATTATACCTGTTTATTTCCGGCGGATGCACAAATCCCCGGATCACCAATGGCTGATCTCCCTCTTTATCCTCGATCTCCCTGATGTACTGCCCCCTGTTCCACAAAAGCACAACTATTTCCCTCTTGTCTGCCGAACGCACCGCCAGACGCAACTTAGCATGGACTCCGTCGTTCATGTACATGATACCTCTGTACGGATCCACTTCCTCTTCAATAAAAAACATGGGTTTGGCAAACCCCTCCCCAAAGGGAAGGAGCCTGTCAAGTGCATCATTCAGTTTGTTTATGTTGGATTCGGTAAACTTCGAAGGGGCAAGGACGAAATCACCGTCATCGGCGCTCATTTCCTCCCGTACATAATCTTTTGCAATGCTGTCCGTCATCCGTCTTCTGAATTCCTCAATATTCTCAGCCCTTATGCTTAAGCCCGCAGCCTTGGGATGCCCGCCGAATGCCTCAAGAAGGTCCGCGCACTCCGTAAGCTTTTCGAAGATATTGATGCCGTCTGTGGACCTTGCCGAGCCTTTATATATCCCGGGCTTGCCGCAGCCTCCGAGGACAACGGCGGGAACACCGTAATCCTCCTTGATCCTTCCTGCTGTAAGGCCGTTTATACCCTCCTTCAGATCCTCATCCGCAATAAGGATGAATGGAGCGTCAGCGTAGCCCCCGGATTTTATTATCCGTTCGCATTTTCGTGCATCCTCTTCCGTTAATGCCTTCCTGGTCTCATTTATTCCGGCCATCCGCCTGATCATATCGGGAAGTTCGGGGTCCTTCTCATCCGACAGGAACACTCTCATCGGCAATTCAACATTACCATCCACCCTGCTGCAGGCATTAATCGAGGGCCCGTAATAGAAGCCGAATGTATCACCGTCGGTCCTTGACTGCGGAACCTTCCCGCCGGTTATATTCTCATGGAATATCTTCCAGAAGCCGGTATCATGTCTTATATGGTCCACTGCCGCGCGGGCAATACAGTGATTACTTGCATTCAGTTGGATAACGTCAGTTATCGTTGCTACGCCGGCATAGGCCTTAAAGCTGTCGAGCAGGTCCCTGTTTACGGCCGAAATGCCCCTCATCTCATATAACTGCACTATAAGACGTCTTGCAAGCTCGGCGCCGCAAAAGCCTTCCGCTTCACATCCTCCGGCAGCATAGGTCTCCTTCTGCCTTACGCTTTTCTCGCATACGGCAGGGACCGAAGAATCCGGTATCCTGTCGGCTCCCTGTTCATGATGATCCGTGACAAATACACTTATTCCCTTTTTTATGGCTGCATCCCATGCCTCTACCGCCCCGATACCGTTATCACAGGTAAGGATCACCTGCGTTTTTGGATAACTTGCAAGCAGATGGGAGAGACTGTCTTCGGTTATGGAATACCCGTCCCTGAACCTGTCATTTGCAAACCAGTTGACCCTGTCCGGAGCAAGCTTTACAAGGCCCTTATACAGGATCGTCATGGCCATGACTCCATCCGCATCATAATCACCGTAAATGGTAATGTGTAATCCCGTATCCACAGCACGGCTGATCCCTTCAAGTACCCTGCCGCCATCCGCAAGGGAACTGAATTCAGGTAACATTTCAGGTGTCATGTTAAGAAACCCGAGCATTTCCTCCGTGTCCGTAAAGCCTCTTTTTTTAAGTATTTCACTCTCAATTGGTGATATTGTGTTTATCATATGCCGCTATACCGTTTTTGCTGCTTGTTTTAACCCTGTATAAGGCCTTATCGGCAAGCTCTATCAGCGCCTCAACGTTTTCGCTGTTATCTACCGAATGTATGTCAGTGTAACCTATGCTGACGCTTACGGGAACCCCTGCGGCAGCCGTCGCTTCACAGATCGCATTACCTATATCATTTAGTCTGTGTAAGGCTTCCTTCGCACCGGCAGGAATTATTCCCACGAATTCGTCACCGCCCCATCTGCATATCTGATTCTCGTATCTTACCGCGTTTTTCAGCTCACCCGCTATCAGACACAGTGCCACATCGCCTGCATTATGCCCTGCGGAATCATTAAGCCTCTTGAAATCATCCACATCAAGAATAAAGAGAACCGCTTCACTGTAATCCTTTTTCTCCCTGTTCTGTTTCCACCATGCGGTGAAGGATTCACGGTCGCTTAAGTTGGTCAGGCTGTCGCGGGATGCCTTCTGAAGCTCTCTCCATAAATTTATCCTGGTGCGGGTCTGGGCGTATACGAGTATGACCGACTTGTCCTTACCGTCTTTATCCGTCCAGGGGATAATAAGCTCATCTCCGTCCTTAAGAGTAAGCCTGCTGTCAGGTAATGTATCCGTACCCCTGTATCTTATGGAATTTGTTGTCCGGGACGCAACATAAGTCGTCTTATCACCTTCAGTGATAAAGTAGCCGTGATCCCTTGAAATAAAACGGGCGTGGATAGGTATATCAGGCACAAAATCACCCGTTGGCCGTCCCATGCTCTGACGCCCCTCAAGCCTGTATTCTGATATCGAATGTCCGTAGCAGACAAATAAAGTAGGCCGCAGCCTTTTATCATCTTCTTCCGTTTCAACTAAACTCAGTATGGTTTTCGACCTTGATTCATCCATTATTCTTCCCTTTTGCATGTTTTTCTGAAAGTATCGGTGACTATTCGGAACAGGCTCAAAATGCTTCGAATTTTTCCCGGTTTCGGATAATTATAAAACATTATACCATAAGCAGGGTAAAATTGGGCCTTTGGATTTGACAATTTACAGGATGGCAGACGCTTGTTATAATTGTAATGTTACAAACAGGAGGATATAAAAATAATGAAAGACTGGAAAATCGGGAAGATCGTGGCCTTTATTGCCTTATGTGTATGCATGAATGTGGGAGGCAAGCTGCTTACGGTATGGCTTGAGCTTCCCCTCTGGGCGGATTCCTTCGGAACCGCGCTGTGTGCATATGTTGCGGGACCCGTATGCGGTGCCATGGTTGGGGTAACGGGTAATCTTGCCTATTGTGTGATAAACCGTCTTTCGGCCGCCTATTCCGTAACCAGTATAGCACTGGGCATCATAATAGGTATCGCAGCCCGCAGGAAATGGCTGGAGAGATTCTACGGTTTTATGATGACTGCGTCACTGGCCGTGCTTACAACCCTTGTGGTTTCGGTACCGGTCAACATTATCCTCGATAAGGGTTATACCGGAAACAAATGGGGCGACGGTGTGATAGATTACCTGCTGGATAAGGGAATAGCACCTGTTGTATGCAGCATACTTGGGCAGCTTCTTATCGAATTTGCCGATAAGGTGCTTACCGTTGCCAGCGTGTATCTGTTCATCCGCCTGAGACACCCTTCTGGCGGCAAGGGCTCCGGGAAGGATAAGGCTTCCTCATCCGCGGATAAGGCAGCTTACATAATTCTCCTTGCCCTTATCATAATTCCGGCATTCTCTTCGCCGGTCAAGGCGGCAACGACCGAAACTCCCGATTATAACGATTATGTCCAGAGTGTTTACAGCAGCAACAACGGTCTGCCCTGCGGTGAGGCCAATGATATCGCCCAGACCAATGACGGTGTCCTCTGGATAGGAACATATGCCGGCCTGTACCGTTATAACGGCCGGGAATTCCGATGGGTGGATAATTATGAATCCGTGCGGAATGTCAACTGCCTGTATGTGGATCCGGAAGGCCGCCTGTGGATCGGAACCAATGACAACGGCCTGTCCATCGTGATCCGCGAGAAGGTGGTAAATGTACTTGACCAGGCAAGCGGTCTTCCCTCCAATTCCGTAAGATGCATCATCCATTCATCGGATGGTTATTACTATGTCGGCACAACCGGCAGCATGCAGGTCCTTATGATGAACAACGGCCTTAAGCCATCGGGCACCCTCGAAGCCGTAAACTATGCCGACAGCATTAGTGCGGATGAGAACGGTCATGTGGCAACGGTCACCTCCGATGGCCGCCTCTTCCTTATGAAGAACGGAAATATCCTGTCCTCTCTTAAGCTTCCCGGCAAGGAGGAACTGTTTAACTGCTGTGCCTTTTCTCCGGAGGGAATGCTTATGGTGGGAACCTCCGCCGACCATATATACAGCTATGATGTTTCGGCTGATGATTTTAAGGAAGATGGCGTGATAACCTGTAAGGGTATATCAAGCATCAACAACCTGAATTATCTTGATGACGGTACTCTGTTCGTTTCTGCCGACAGCGGCATATCCTACATAGACAACCGTGGCTATCACAGCTTAAATACCAATGATTTCAACAATTCCATTGACAATATGCTCCATGACTATCAGGGTAATCTCTGGTTCACTTCATCAAGGCTGGGTCTCCTTCGTCTGGCCAAATCACCCTTTAAGGATGTTTACGGTTCCATAGGCATGAAGCGGCTGGTGGTTAACTCAATCGTCTTCTGGCAGGACTGCTATTACATCGGCACGGACAAGGGACTGAATGTGGTTGATAAGGCCTGCCGCAATAATATTGAGAATGAAATGACAAAAGCCCTTGACGGCAAGCGTATCCGGTGCATGTATGTGGATGATGATGACCATTTATGGGTATGTACTTACGGAAACGGGCTTATAGAATATTCGAAAGACGGTGAGATCTGGGAATATAACGGTGAGAACGGCAGCTTCGGAAACCGGGCAAGGATCGTAACGGGTCTTAAGGACGGAACCATTCTGGCAGCCGGAGATACCGGGATAAGCTATATAAAGGACCATAAGATAAGCAGAACCATCCGCAATGAGGACGGTCTTATTAATTCAATGATCCTTACCATAACCGAGCTGTCAGACGGAACCATTCTGGCGGGAACCGACGGTGACGGTATCGCCATCCTGAAGGATGGTGAGGTTACCGACATGATCACCCGTGAGGATGGCCTTAGCAGCGGAGTCATACTAAGGACCGTTAAGGACCCCAAATCCGAGGGTGTATTTCTGGTCACCAGCAACAGCCTGTGTTATCTTGAGCCGGACGGCTCAGTGCGGGTACTGGATAAGTTCCCTTACTTCAACAATTATGATATCTGGGTCAAGGACGAGGATACTCTTTTTGTAATGTCCAGTGCCGGCATATACGTGGTGGGACGGGATGAACTGGTAGAAGGTGGTGAGATGGCCTGGGAGCTTCTTGACGCCAGACGGGGACTCGGAACCTCCCTTACTGCCAATTCCTGGAACTACTATAACGGAAACGGGGAGCTGTTCCTTCCCTGCGATACCGGTGTTTATATCATAGACGTTGACAAATACAACAGTGATGTCCGCTCATACAGGATGCAGCTGGCTTCTATCAGGCTTGACGGTGTCCAGCAGCCCATTGCAAGGCAGGGGGCCATTGAAGTCGGCCGGGGAGTCAACCGTATCGAGCTGGACCCCGAGATCCTCAATTACACCATTCAGGAGCCAAACGTAGGCTATTATCTGGAGGGCTATGACACCCAGTGGACCATCCTTCCCCAGAACAGCCTTAACAATATCATCTATGTCAATCTGCCGGCAGGTGATTATACCTTCCATCTGGCCATTTTCGACAGCGCCGGCGAGAAGGTGCTGGAGGAGCGTAAGTTCGACCTTATCAAGGTCGGGGAGCTGTATGAACAGCCCGGATTCTTTACCTACATACTGCTCATGCTCTCTCTCTTTATCATATGGGTCACATGGCTCGTGGTACAGAGGCAGCTCAACCAGCAGGAAATAAAGCTTAACATGGCCAACGAAACGGTGATGGCTATCGCCAACGCCGTCGATGCCAAGGATGTAAGGACCCATGAGCATTCCCAGAGGGTTGCCGAATATTCGGTGCTTATAGCCCAGGAGATGAACTGCTTCAAGGGCCGCCATAAGAGGAAGCAGCTCTCCAACCTCCGCAACGCCGCCAAGATGCATGATATAGGTAAGATAGGTGTTCCCGACAGTGTTCTTAACAAGGTGGGAAGGCTTACGGACGAGGAATATGAGAAAATGAAGTCCCATGTTACAAGAGGTGCCGAGATCCTTAAGGATTTCACCCTTGTGGAGCATGTTGAGGAGGGAACGAAATATCATCATGAACGCTACGACGGCAAGGGCTACCCCGACGGCCTTAAGGGTGAAGAGATACCTCTCTTTGCCAGAATAATAAGTGTTGCGGACACCTTCGATGCCATGACCTCCAACCGTGTTTACCGCAATCACATGGATACGGATTACGTTTTGACCGAGATGAAGAGAGGACGGGGAACCCAGTTTGACCCCGATGCTCTTGATGCCTTCTTCCGTCTTATCGATAAGGGCATCATAGATCTTGAGAAGATATATGCTAAAAAGCGGGCCGAGATTCAGAATGCGGACGCGGAGGCCCAGAAGGAACTGGCAAGAAGGGTTGAAGAAGATAAGAAGATCCAGGAACAGGAAATAAAAGATAAGGCATTACAGAACAAGGAGGAGGGTGATTCGAAATGAAGCGGGTTTATATTACGGCTGCACTGACCTGCCTGACCATACTGGGAGCCTTGATCGCATGTTTCAGGCTCATGAATCTTACGGGGGGAAGGGATCACCTGACGGTCGGGTTCATATACGATAATGATGAGAGTACACCGTATACATATAATTTTTCCCTTGCCAAGGATGCGGTGGAGAAGAAATACGCAGACAGGGTTGATATCCTCACCTGCAGCAACGTGCTGGATGATGAGATGGAGGAACCCTTAAGGGATCTGGCCGGGCAGGGCTGCGACATTATTTTCTTCAACGGCTACAGCGAGCTTGTAAGGGAGCTGGCTCCGGAATACCCCGGGATTCAGTTCTGCCAGACATCCTATATGGATATGAACGGTCAGACCGTACCTCCCAATTACCATACCTTCAAGGGCGAAGCCTATCAGGGCCGGTATGTCAGCGGGATCGCTGCGGGTCTTAAGATAAGGCAGATGATCTTAGACGGCGTGATATCCGAGGATGAAGCGATCATCGGCTTCGTGGCCGCCTTCCCAACTCCCGAGGTGATCTCGGGCTACACTGCCTTTCTGCTGGGAGTACGTTCCGTGGTATCCCAGGCTGTAATGCGTGTCAGCTATACCCAGACCTGGAGCAGCTACGCCAGGGAGAAGAGCGCGGCCGGACAGCTTATAGATGACGGATGTGTGATCATCTCCCAGCATACTGATACAATAGGTCCGGCCATTGCCTGCGAAGAGGCTTCCGAAAGCAGGGAGGTATATTTCGTCGGTTACAATCAGAGTATGTCTGAGGTTGCTCCCGGAACATCCCTGGTGACCTCAAGGATCTGCTGGGAGCCCTATGTGTTATCGGCTGTGGATGCGTTAATGCTTGATAAGGATATCGAAAAGGTTGTTACGGGCCGGATTCACGGAACTGATGTATCCGCCGGTTTCGACAAGAACTGGGTTGAGATGATCGATCTTAACCAGCAGATCTGCGCCACAGGTACCCAGGAGGCTATGGACAGGGCTATTGAGCAGTTCAGGCACGGGAATGGCGACTTCGTCTTCCATGGCAATTATATCGGCGTGAATCCCGATGATCCGGAGGATACCTTAGATCTTCGAAACGGGTATATAGAGAATGAAAACACCTCATATCCCCTGTTCCATTACATACTTAAGGATGTTATCACGATAGTTGAATAGCTGCTGAAATTGCTAGTATAACGATTCTTAAATACCTGGACCGTATTCTCGCCTGCTTAACCCGATTGCACATATCTGAAAGCCTCGACGTGGCCCGCTACGCCTGCGTTTTCAGCCATGTACACTCGGGCAAGCATTCATCGAATAAGTCCAGATATTTCGCGAACGTTATACTAGAGGATAACGGCGAAATCATCCTCCCTGACCGTCAGCTTAATGCTTCCTCCGCATTTAAGTTCACCGAACAGGATGTCGTCAACAAAGAGCGGTTTAATGTCATTCCTTATAACACGGTCCACTTCCCTGGCACCGAATTCGTGACTTATACCCCTCTTAAGGATCAGGTCTCTGGCCTTATCGTCCGTTTCCAGACGGATATTCTTATTGCTAAGGAGTTCCTTTAATTCTCCCAGCTTTTTGTCAACTATCCTTGCGGCCATCTTATCATCCATTCCGTTAAAGGATACGATCTTGTTAAGCCTGTTGCGGAATTCCGGCTGGAAGGTCCGCTTAACCTCTTCCATCAGTACCGAGTCATCCTGATAATCACTTCCGAAGCCGATACCCTTCTTGCCTATCCTGTTGGCTCCCGCATTGGATGTCATGATGAGCACCACATTCCTGAAGTCCGCCTTCCTCCCCTGATTGTCGGTAAGTGTCGCGTAATCCATTACCTGCAGCAGCACGCTGTATATATCGGGATGGGCCTTTTCTATCTCATCAAGAAGGAGTACGGATGTGGGATTCTTACGTATCTCCTCCGTAAGCAGACCACCCTCCTCATAACCCACGTATCCTGCAGGTGATCCGATAAGCTTGGCAACCGCATGCTTCTCCCCGTATTCACTCATGTCAAACCTTATAAGCTTTACACCCATCTCACCGGCAAGGCTGCGTGCCACCTCTGTCTTACCTACGCCCGTAGGCCCCACAAACAGGAGACTCGCAAGGGGTTTACCCTCTTCCGTAAGCCCTGCCCGTGAGAACTTGATGGCATTAACTACCTGCATGACGGCATCATCCTGTCCGAATATCTGCCCCTTAAGCCTCTCTTCAAGGGTAGCCAGGTTATCGTTCTCCTCAGACTCAACGGACTCAACCGGAATCCTGCATATTTTTGTCAGGACAGAGGCTATCACATCCTTATCCACTCTCTGTATATAGCCCTCAACCGGATGAAGCTTCCTGTAAGCCCCTGCCTCATCCATAATATCAATGGCCTTATCCGGCAGGAACCTCTCGGTTAAGTACTTAGCACTCATGCTCACTGTATATTCAAGCACACCGTCACCGTATATCACCCTGTGGAAGTTCTCGTATTTTTCCTTAAGCCCCTTAAGTATGCCGACGGCTTCCTCCTCAGAGGGTTCCTTGATCTCTATGTTCTGGAACCTCCTTGCCAGGCTCTTGTTCTTCTCGAAATACTTCTTATACTCATCGAAGGTGGTTGCCCCGATGAATCGGATCCTGCCGCCGCTTAAATACGGCTTTAACATATTTGCCGCATCGTGGGAAGAATCACCCACCGCTCCGGCTCCGCTTAAATTATGAATTTCATCTATATAGACGATCGGGCGCTCTTCCTTCGCAATGCCCTCAAGAACTGTCTTAAATCTTTTTTCGAAGTCACCCCTGTACTGTGTTCCCGCAAGCATGCCCGCCAGATCGAGCATGAATATCCTACTGCCCTTTATGGGCTCCGGAACCCTGTCCTCATTTATCCTCTGGGCCAGTCCGTAAGTGATCGCAGTCTTGCCCACACCCGGCTCACCTATGTGGAGGGGATTGTTCTTATCCTTGCGGCACAGAACCTGAATGGTCCTCTCAAGCTCATCCTCCCTGCCGATAAGCGGGTTGGCCGACCCTGCCAGGTCATTGAGACACGGCGCATAAACCTGCCATTTCTCACCCGCCTCACCGGGCGCCACCTCTTCCTTATCTTCACTTACTTCAATCAGGGCCCGCAAAAGGTCTGTTTTATCAACCTTCTGTTTTTTCATATAGTAGACGGCGTAGCTGTCGGGCAGATCCCACAGGGCATTTACCATGTGCCTTAAACCTATCTCACGCTTACCCCCGTTTAGTGCCTGCCTGGCCGCCCCCTCAAGGGTGATGCCGATGCCGTATGACAGCTCCGGATTCCCGGTGGCGGACCGGCCGATATATTCTTCACCGTATTTCACAAGGTCTGCCTTAAGCTGCTCCACATCTCCGCCGCACTTAAGGAAGGCCTGTCTGAAGCTGTTATAGCCGCACATTATAAGGATCAGTATCTCGGGAGTGACCAGCTCATACTTGTGCTTGGCCGAATAATCTATTGAATCCCGCAGGATCTCGGACAGTTCTCTTGACAGGTTCATTTTGCTTCCTCAACTCTCATTCTGAAGGGAAACCCTTCCTTCTTGGCAAGGGACAGGGCCTTATCCACCTTGGTCATGGCAATGTCATAGGGATATAAGCCTACCGACGCGCTCCCCTTTTTATGGACAAGGAGCATCAGGGCTCTGGCACTGAGCTTGTCCTTGTTAAATATCTCCGTCAGTATCTTCACCACGAAATCCATGGTGGTGAAGTCATCGTTGAGCATGATAACCTTATACTGTCTGGGTTCTCTTATATCGATCCCGGTATTCTCTTTTACGCTTTCTTTTGTTTCCATGCATTTATAGTGAACTAATTTAATTCGTTCGCTTTGCGCCGATTGCGGGGCATCGCAGATGCCATTCCTATCGCAATCGTGTGCATCAATTTATTATAGTAAACGAAATTATTTATTCCGTTTACTATAGTTTAACACATTTATACCGAACTTGCACAGAAGATTCCTGCGGGACTTATCTTATATATAGTGAACGAATTTAATTCGTTCACTTTGCGCCGATTGCGAGGCATCGCAGATGCCCTTCCTATCGCAATCGTGTGCATCAATTTATTATAGTAAACGAAATTATTTATTTCGTTTACTATAATTCTATGTGATATGTTAGCTCCCAGGCATCTTTTTTCTCCATATTTATTTTATAAAAGCTAACATATTCTATAATTTCATATCATTTGTTAGCCTCTTCACCAACCGAATAACACTTTTTTCCTCTTCCAGCTAACATTTGTCGTATTTTCCTGCTTTTGTTAGCCTCACCTCCGGTCTTCAGGTATTGTTTTTCCTTAAGGAGCTAACATTTGCGATATTTTCCTGCTTTTGTTAGCCTAAACCCCGGCTTTCAGGTATTGCTTTTCCTTTAGGAGCTAACATTTGCGATATTTTTCTGCTTTTGTTAGCCTAAACCCCGGCTTTCAGGTATTGCTTTTCCTTTAGGAGCTAACATTTGCGATTTTTTCCTGCTTTTGTTAGCCTCACCTCCGGCTTTTAGGCATTGTTTTTCCTTAAAAGCTATAGGAAACGAATTTATTCGTTTCCTTTTGCGCCGATTGCGAGGCATCGAAGATGCCATTCCTATCGCAATCGTGTGCATCATCGGTATTATCGTAAACGCAATTATTTAATGCGTTTACGATAACATTTACTACAATTTTCACTTCCTCTCTCATCATAATTAGGAAGATACTTCTCTCTACTGTTTTGAATATCGGCAAGGACAAGTACTCCTTAATGAATTCGCAACAGAAGGGACAGGATAATCGCAAGCAAGGCAACTGAAACTGCTGCCGAAGCGCCTTTACCTCGTAAAATATATAATCCCACATATCATATATATGAACCATATCAACAGAATGACCGCAGCAACTGCCGGATTCCCGGCAAAAACCAGCATGCTAAATCCCAGCCAGCATAATATGCCGCCGCCCACTCCCGCCATCATGCTCCGGAGTGTATCCTCGCCAATCCTCTTATCCATGCCTTTGCAAAGCTCAGTAAACATCCTCATAAAAATCACCTCCTGAATCTGATGGAAACGAATAAATTCGTTTCCCATATCATATCAGATGGGGAGATGATCACATGTCCAATAACAAGGACTGTTTACAGTGCCTCAAGGTCTTCCGTAAGCTTCCATTATTCTCCGGCTTGGCATGAGGTTTAAAAAACATATGTCTTACCATTAATACGTGTGAAACAGGGGATGGTTCCCCGACGCGAAACTAGTCTTTCCTGCAAATAATAAAGCACACCCTATCAAGCAAGCTTGAGGGTGCGCTTCATTATTGCGGACCGCCTGTCGGCGACTGCCGATTATCGTTTTTGCTTTGGCTCGTTATGGGAGGGCAGCCTCACTTATCCTCTAAAAGGCAAAGAGGCTTATCCTCCTCTTCTGAAATGGCAGGGGAATAAAATTCTGATTTTATTCCCCTATTCACCCTTACAATTCCATCAACCACAAGGTTTCTAAACAAAAAACAGACCCGAAGAATTTAACTTCTCAAGGTCTGTTACTATATCATTTAGGTTAAAGTTGTTTGCCCCTTAGGGATAAACTAATCTTCCCTGTGATACTCGTTATCACTCATACTCCACGGTGGCCGGAGGCTTGGGTGTATAATCAAACAATACACGATTGATGCCGGGGACTTCGGTTATTATACGCTTAACAAGATGGTCGATGAGGTCATTCGGAAGGTGTTCGACCGTAACCTCCATAACATCCGTTGTATTGATGGCGCGGATGATGCAGG
>DFKQ01000101.1 GCA_002373875.1 Lachnospiraceae bacterium UBA3641 | reverse complement strand
ATGGTTGATATGGCTCATATCGCAGGTCTTGTTGCATCAGGCTATCATGAGAGCCCCATTCCCTATGCCGATGTTGTAACCACGACGACTCACAAGACCCTTCGCGGACCCCGCGGAGGTATGATCCTGTGCAATCAGGAAGCAGCAGATAAGTTCAATTTCAATAAGGCAATATTCCCCGGAACCCAGGGCGGCCCTCTTATGCATGTTATTGCAGCCAAGGCTGTATGCTTCAAGGAAGCCCTTTCACCTGAATTTAAGGAGTATGGCAAGAACATAATCGATAATGCCCAGGCGCTTGCCAAGGGACTGCTTGATCGGGGACTGTCCATTGTATCAGGCGGTACGGACAATCACCTTATGCTGCTTGATCTGCGTCCTCAGGGGCTTACCGGCAAGGAGATCGAGAAGCTTCTTGATGAGGCTCATATAACCGCCAATAAGAACACGGTACCGAATGACCCTCAGAAGGCTTTCGTTACAAGCGGTATAAGGCTCGGAACACCTGCCGTTACATCAAGAGGCATGAATACGGCCGATATGGACAGGATCGCCGAGGCCATATCAATAGTTGTTAAGGAAGGCGCTGACGGAGTATCCAAGGCGCGCGCGATCGTTGACGAACTTACTAAGAAATATCCGCTTATTTAAGCTCTGATAAAGGAGACAGGGGACGGTTCTCTGTCTCCTGTTTTCTTTTTTTTACAGGAGTAGCTTAATGGTCTTTAGTTCACTTTTGTTTTTATTCTGGTTCATACCGATTTTTTTTATTGTTTATTATCTTGTACCGGGCAAAATCAAAAATCCGGTGCTTTTTTTGGGCAGCATCATTTTCTACGGCTGGGGAGAGCCTAAGTATCTCATCCTTCTTCTTGTATCCATAACCGTCAACTGGTTGGCAGGTATTCTTATCGGACGTTTCAGGGGCAGGGCAGATAAGGCTGTCCTGATATGTGCGATCGTTTTCGATATCGGCATGCTCTTTTTCTTCAAATATATCAATTTTTTTATAGAAAACATCAATGCGGTTTCCGGCGCTTCCATAGGAAAGGTTAACATAACACTGCCATTGGGAATAAGCTTCTACACCTTTCAGATCATGTCTTATGTGATCGACCTGTACAGGGGGAAGGTGGAGGTTGAAAAATCATTTATCAATCTGGGGACATATCTGTGTATGTTCCCGCAGCTTATCGCAGGGCCGATAGTTGTATACAGCAATGTATCGCAGGGGCTTAAGGAGAGGCATATCGGCTTACCGGATGTGGAAGAAGGGCTTAAGATATTTACGCTTGGCCTTGCATCCAAGGTACTTATCGCGAACAATGCGGGAGCTTTATGGAAGGAGCTGGAGGAGATTGGTTATGCAAACCTGTCATCCCCCCTTGCATGGCTTGGGATGCTTGCCTATACGCTGCAGATATATTTTGACTTTAACGGATATTCCATGATGGCGATAGGACTGGGAAGAATGCTGGGATTCGAATTCCCGAAGAACTTCAATCTGCCGTATACTTCTCTGTCCATAACAGAATACTGGCGAAGATGGCATATGACCCTGTCGGGCTGGTTCCGCGATTATCTCTACATACCCCTCGGCGGCAACAGGGTCGGTAAGGGCAGGATGGTATTTAATCTTTTTGTCGTATGGTTTGCTACCGGCTTCTGGCACGGAGCCGACTGGAACTTTATCCTGTGGGGGCTTTACTTCTTTGTACTTCTGATGATAGAAAGATCGGGCTTTAAGGGCTTTCTGTTAAGACATAAGGCGGCGGCAAGGGTATATTCCCTGCTTGCGATCGGATTCGGATGGATGCTCTTTGCGATATCCGATCTTAAGCAGCTTGGGCTCTACCTTTCAAGGCTATTTACCGGAGGAATGTCATCGGAAGTTCTCTTCTATATAAGAAACTACGGATTTATCCTGATCCTTGGATGTATCTTATCCTCAGGCATCGGGAATAAGATATATGCGGGGATAAAGGATAAGGCGGCAGTGTGCATACCGCTTCTTATCGCGATATTCATACTGTGTGTCGCATACCTGGCAGATGCCTCCTTTAATCCTTTCTTATACTTCAGATTTTAGAACATGAGGAGAGAGGCGAACTGCCATGATAAGACAATTACTTCAATATAAATTCACATTGATCATCAGCGCACTCATCCTTGCAATCTGCGTAGCATACGTGTTCAGAAGCGAATCCGTCTTTTCGGAAAGTGAGAACCGCTATCTTGCGGGCCGGCCGGGGATGACCCTGTCTGGTCTTGCGGACGGCTCCTTTATGGAAGCCTTCGAGCTCTATGTAAAGGAACAGCTCCCTGCGCGGGATGGCCTTATAAGGCTCAAGGCCCTTGCGGAGCAGGCTCAGCTTAAGAACGAGAATAACGGTATAATACGCGGCCGTGACGGCTATCTGTTTGAGAAGCTTATCAGAACAAATTCCCAGCTTGACAGGAATGAAGCAGCTATCGTAAGGTTCGTTAAAGACACGGACAGGGAGGTAAATATCTGCATAATCCCCAATTCCTTTGAGATAATGACAGATAAGCTTCCGAAGGCTTTCCCCAATATATCGGAGGAGGAGAGGATATCCGATTTATACGATAAGCTGTCGGGAATGAAAAACGTCCATACTATAAATATGTATGATGGGCTGAAGGCCCATAAGGATGAGTATATCTACTACCGGACCGACCACCATTGGACCACCTTTGGAGCATACTACGGTTATCTTCGCCTGTGTGATGAAATGGGGCTTGAACCTGTTGATATAGGAAGCCTTGAAAGCATTAAGAAGGAAGCGGACGGTTTCTTTGGGACCTTTTATTCAAAATACAGGGGAGCAGGAATTAAGCCCGATATCCTTACATATTATGATATAGCCGTTAAAGGATACCGGGCAGGAGCACAAGTGCATGATTCCATCTATGATACGGCCAAGCTGGATACTTACGATAAGTATGCCATGTTCATGTATGGAAATGAGGGCTTGAGCCTTGTTGACAGTGCGGATGATATTACAGATGCGGCCGGGAACAAAGGCGGTATATATGGCAAAACGCCAAGGAGGAAGGAGCTGGTTGTATTCAAGGATTCCTATGCCAACTGCCTTATTCCCTATCTTACATATGATTATGACAGGCTGATCGTTGTAGACTTAAGGTACTATCCCGATCCTGTGAGCGGACTCCTTAAGGAACATCCGGATGCCGATATCCTTCTTATATATAATTTTATGCATTATAATGAAGATAATCATTTTTACAGATTGACAAGTTAAAAAAAGGATTTATCATATTAATTGCCCCGTGGGGTAGCGCTTGCGGTGGAAATATATGCCGGTTTACCGGTTTCATCATCTTTACACAAGCTTATAAGGTAAGATCATGGATTATAACAATATACCGTCAAATACAAGTGAAAATGAAGCCCTTATGAAGAAACGCCGTATTATAAGGGGGTCGGCGGTGGGAATTGTCATTATTTGTTCCGTTTTCCTTGCGGTCATGTCAGGTATGATGATCGCCATGTGGAGTATGGGTAAGACATCTGAGGATCTGTCTGCAGTGATTAACGGAACCTATGTTGAAGCCAGGGTAAGGGAGGAGAAGTTAAGACTCGAAGAAGAGGCCAAGGCTGCCGCAGAGGCCAGGGCGATTGAAGAAGCTCAGCGTGCGGAGGACGAAGCGTCTGAGGCTGCAGATGCCGGGACCGGTAATGATCAGGACGATAACAAAACAGGAGAAGCTCTTGCAGTGGTGAATGAGGTTTCCGGTGAGACGGATGCAACACTCAGTGCTGCCTCGGGTATTAATGAATATGTCGATCCCAATGTTAACTATCCTCTTGAATACAGGACCGTGGATGTGAGCTATTTCGATGATGCTCTCTTTATCGGAGATTCAAGACTTCAGGGCTTTGGTATGTATTCGGGACTTCCGGGCACCTTCTATGCGGCGACCGGCTTCCAGCTCTATAAATATGAAACGATGAAGGTTGTTAACACGGATGCCGGTAAGGTTCCGATCCTGGATGCCCTGCCATACGACACCTTTACCAAGATATATATCAAGGTGGGACTCAATGAAATGGGTGGCAATGACAATGTATTTGAGAGTAAATATATAGAGCTTATTGATAAGCTCCGTCAGAATGAGCCCCGTGCAATAGTGTATGTTCACGGGCTCCTGCCTGTAACAGCTGCCAAGTCAGGATCAGATAATGTCCATAATAACACTAATGTTGAGAAGAGAAACGACCAGCTTAAGAAGATCGCCGCGGAACAGGGTTGTTATTATCTTGATGTCGGTTCGGTTCTTGCAGGCCCGGATGGAGCACTTCCTGCCGAAATGGCGGCTGATGGCATACATCTTAAGGCTCAGTATATGGATGTGTGGAAGCAGTTCCTTTTGACGCATGCGGTAGAGTAGATTACAAAAATATACAGAGGAGATATATTATGAAAAAGAGATTATTAACAGCGGGAATGGTTATTTTGCTCGGTATTGCGGCAACGGGCTGCGGCAGCTCCGGTAAGGATGTTGACGTAAACGGTCTTTCGGAGGCGCTTCACTCACAGATCACTTATAAGGATGAGCTGACGCCGATAGATCTTGAAACGGCGAAGATGTTTTACAGCTTTTCCGATGCGGACATAACAGAGGCTGTGTTTTATGAGAGCAGCGGAGCCACAGCTGAGGAGATAGCTGTTATAAAGTGCGGTTCCGGGGAAGGGGCTGATAAGATAGAAGCTGCAATCAACACCCGTGTAGAAGAACAGAAGGAAGCTTATACGGATTATGTTCCGACTGAGCTTGAGAAATTGAATGCCGCAGTCATTGTCAGGTCGGGAAATACGGCTGTCCTGTCTGTAAGTGATGATCCTGATAAGGCCAGGACGATAATCGGAACATATACGAAATGATCAAGAATAATGTTTGAAATGTATAAACAATTTCGGGTATTGTGAATATATAAACTAATAATACAAATATATTCCAAAAAAAATGAAAAAAATGTCACATTTTTGGCAAAAAGTGTTGACAAATCTTCCGGACCATACTATAATCTAAAATGTAAAGAGAAGAAGATGACATTAAACATAAGTTTCAAATTCGCGGAACGGGTGTCATGACAGAGGTTGAGGGTCTTAAGACACGGTATTAGAACAGGACAGGCAATGTAAAGCAAAAGTGCGTTGAGAAGGGAAGTGCACACAGAGGGTCCGGGTACCGAACTAATGTCGATACAATTGAATAGGGAGTCAGATAATTGATCGAGTGCAAGTGCACTTAAAAATTAACATAAATCATTTGACCCCGGGAAGGTGTTTGAAGCAGAAAAGGAAGGTGCAGTCCATTGGGAACTGAAGAAACACGGTGAAAGCGGATGCAGACGAAATAAGGTCGGCATCCGCTCTTGTATTATGCGCAGAAAATGTCTTGTTTTCAATGAAAAGCTCCGGTCTTAAGCCACCACCAGCTTATCGGCCTCCTCGGGCAGCATGGGGCGTCCCCATATATATCCCTGTATATAATCACATCCTGTTGTCTTTAATGTTTCGAGCTGATCTTCGGTTTCAACACCCTCGGATATAACTTCAAGGTTCATTATGTGACCGATCGAAATGATGGCAGCGACATATTGCCTTGAAGACTCACTTGAATTCATTGCATCAATAAAAGACTTGTCAATCTTGAGGATATCACAGGGAATCTTATTTAAGTAGCTTAATGATGAGTAACCGGTTCCGAAATCATCTATTGCCACCCTTATTCCAAGTTTCTTGAGCTCATTAAGATTCTGCAGGGCTTTGCCGGCAGAGTCAAGCATGATGGATTCCGTGATCTCAAGTTCCAGCTGCCTTGCCGGTATTCCGTATGCCTTCAGGATACTCCTGACTTCATTTACATAATCGTTCTTCATAAGATGTCTTACGGAAACATTGACACTCAGTATTATACCGGTACCTGTCCGGCTTATAAGATCACCGAAATACTCGGCAGCCTTTTTGAAAACCCTTGAGTCCACCTTATCGATCTGTCCCGAATTCTCGGCAGCAGGTATGAATTCGGCGGGACTGATCAGGTTGCCCTGCATATCACGCATCCGCGCAAGAGCTTCGAAACCTCTAAGCTTGTGGTTGATATCATATTGAGGCTGAAGGTTGATAAAAACATGATCGTTATCCAAAGCATTTCTTATCTTACTTTCGGTTTCAAGAGAGTGCTCTTCCCTTAAAAGATCGGGTGTAAAACGCAGAATGTGGTTGCTTGAGTTGTCTGTCTTTACCTGATACATGGCTGCATCGGCATAGGAGAAGAGTGAATCGGGATTTACCGTATCAATAGGGAATTCGGCGTAGCCGAAGCTTGCGGTCATATAGAAGTCATAATCCCTGATGGTGATCCTGCTCTCCAAAATAGATGAGTAGTAGCGGATAGTCTTCATTATATCGTCATTGTTCTTATAATCGCGGATAATAAGCGAGAACTCATCGCCGCCCTGTCTTGTGACAAAATCGAGTGTTCCGGTAGCCCGGCTGTCTGCAGCAGCCCTCCACCTGGATGCGATCTCACACAGGACATCATTCCCGGTCGCATGCCCCATAGTGTCGTTTATGTTTTGGAAATTGTTAAGGTCGATGGATACAAAAGCGAATCTTGTTTTATCTTCGGCAAGCTGGTTCATGAGTTCCGAGCATGCAAACCTGTTGGGCAGCCCGGTGAGCCTGTCGGTTACGGCCTGTGCGCGGATGCCCTTCTGGAATTTATCGATCTGAAGGTTGTTGACATAGATGATAATAACCGCAACGACAGTCAGAAGGTTGGAAAAAATCCCCCCGAGATTGATAAAATTGTGTCGGACTATTATGTTTATTATGATCATCGGGAATTGCATGAGGACCAGGACGAGGGAGGCTATCATCCCCGGTTTTTTATAAAAAACAGCGAGCAGGATCGCGGAGATATTACAGATTGATGAGAACACACCGGCGAAAGAAGAAACCGGGGCAGGTACTCCCGCGATCAGAATGATCCTGCCGCTTCTTGCAACCCTTGTGATGAAAAAGGTGGTTATAAGGTACAGGATTATAAGAAAGAAAAAATACCCCTTGGGAGCAGCCTTTCTTACCGAGAGTGTATTGATCGTGTCATTCATGTTGCTGGATTTTCCGCCAAATCCGGGGGCATTAGCATTCATATCGGTTCTCCTTGTCTGCTCCATCATAATCATTATTCCATTATAGTTTTTTACAGGCTAAAGGTCAACTTCTGCAAGGGGATACCGGACTTTATTTTTTGCGGCCGAAATGATAAAATGATTTTATGAGAAAATATTTTCTGATAATTCTGGCAGGACTGTTTATTATTCTTGGTGTAAAAGAAGTATATGCGGCTCAGAATGTGGTTGTCGTGATCGATCCCGGACATGGAGGATATGATGATGACTCCTCCGCTTTCGGTGCGATCTACAAGGATGAACTGTATGAAAAGGATGTAAACCTTACGACCGCTCTGGCTCTCAGGGATGAACTTGTGAAGTATAATAATGTGGAAGTTTACCTTACCAGAACGGATGACAGTAAGCTGTCCCTTGAAGAGCGCGTTGATTACGCGGTTTCTGTCGGAGCGGATGTTATGATAAGCTGTCACTACAATGCATCCGAGACACACATTTTTTACGGATCCGAGATATTCACTTCCGCATTCGGAGACTGCTATATGACCGGTAATGCCCTTGCCCAGTGTATAATGGAGCAATGGGTGGGGGATGGCCTTAACAGTAAGGGGATAAAGACCCGCATAGGTAAGAAGGGTGATGATTATTACGGTGTCATAAGGCTGGGAAGGTCGGCAGGACTGCCGGTCATCATCATAGAACACGGATATCTGGATAATCATATAGATTATGAACGTCTGGGAACGGAAGGCGACTGGGAACGTATGGGGAGGCTTGATGCCGCGGGTATTGCGAACTACTACGGTCTCAGTAAGGACACTGTACTTGACGAAGTGATCCCTACAGTTCATGTGGGAGAGCCTGACGGAAGGGTTGAACCGGATACATCCGATCCTGTGGATGTTACCTTTGAGATACTGGAATCCGATTTCGACAATAATGAACTGACTTACGAAATAGGAGCCGGGGAACCGGACGGAAGGCTGATGTATTACGGTGTTGCCCTGGGAGCCCCGGATGAGGTCGCATCATCGGATTACGGTGATCTTATCCTTTGGGATGAGGGAAGCGAGAAGATGCGGGGAACAATAGATATACCTCCCGGATACAAGGGCAAGATCACTGCAAGAGTCTACAATACTTATGAGCTTTATAGCGACAGTGAGACTCATGAGATAGACTTCAAGACAACGCTTGAAGAAAGAGCAAAGAAGCTTGAAGAAGAAGCTGAAGCCGCGCGGCAGAGGGCTAAGCAGAAGGAAGAAGAGGCAAAAAGGCGGGAGCTGGAGAAGGAAATAGAGAGGCAGAAGGAAGAAGAGAGAAATGCTCTCGGCGATTTTTTCTTCTTTGTCGGTAATGGCGGAGAATCGGAAAAGAGCAGGGAGGCGAAGGATAAAAAAGAACTCTACACGGAAATACTGATAGCGATCATTCTTTTCGTTGTGCTCATATGTCTGATAATCGTAAGGCACAGGAAGAAGATAACAAAGTTTCTTAAGAACTATGATGCTAATGACTGGGACCGATATTGACATGTTGTTTAGGGGATTCAGGTAAATAGGAGGAAGGGATATGAAGCTTACTTTTGTAGGTGCGGATCATGAGGTTACCGGAAGCTGCCATTTTCTGGAGGCAAATGGTAAGTACATGATGGTTGATTACGGTATGGAACAGGGAGTGAATATTTATGAAAATGTTCCCCTTCCGGTGGACGCAGCCATGATCGATCATGTTTTCCTTACACATGCACACATTGATCATTCGGGTCTGCTGCCGCTTCTCTATGCCAGGGGGTTCAGAGGGCAGATATATGCAACCGACGCGACCTGCGATCTGTGCTCCATAATGCTTAGGGATTCCGCCCACATCCAGATGTTTGAAGCGGAATGGCGCAACAGAAAGGCCAAGCGGAGCAAGGATGTTGAAGAATATGTTCCCCTTTATAATATGCAGGATGCAGATGGGGCCATAAAGTGCCTTGTTCCCTGTAAATACGGAACTATGATCAGGGTAAGCGACAATATCAGGATAAGGTTTACCGATGTCGGACATTTGCTGGGGTCGGCAGCCATAGAGGTATGGCTGACCGAGGATGGTGTTACAAGGAAGATTGTTTTTTCGGGGGATGTGGGTAATTATGCTCAGCCTCTTATCAAGGATCCGGAAACCATTGATGAGGCCGATTATGTAGTTATAGAGTCAACTTATGGCGACAGGCTTCACGAAAGGAGTAAGCTTGATTATGTGGGAGAGCTTGCCGCAATCCTTAAGAGAACATTTGACAGGGGCGGTAATGTTGTGATACCCTCATTTGCTGTCGGACGTACTCAGGAGATGCTCTATTTCCTCAGACAGATCAAGGAAGAGGGGTTAGTGGAAGGACATGAGAATTTTGAGGTTTATATGGACAGTCCCCTCGCCGTTGAGGCAACAGGGGTCTTTAACAAGAATATATATGAATGCTTCGATGATGAGGCGTTGGAGCTGGTAAATAAGGGGGTCAATCCCATAACCTTTCCCGGGCTTAACCTGTCCATTACTTCTGATGAATCCAAGGCAATAAATTTCGATGATAAGCCCAAGGTTATCCTATCGGCTTCGGGCATGTGTGAGGCCGGACGTATAAGACACCATCTTAAGCATAATCTGTGGCGGCCCGAGTGTACTATACTCTTCGTCGGCTATCAGGCTGTAGGAACGCTGGGCAGGAGCATTGTAGACGGTTCAAAAGAAGTCAGGCTATTTGGCGAGACTGTTGAAATCAGGGCTGAGATCGTCCAGCTTAAGGGAATGTCCGGACATGCGGATAAGGCAGGGCTTACAGCCTGGATGAGAGGCTTTAAGAATGACCCTATGAAGGTGTTTATAGTACACGGGCAGGATCAGGTATGCGATGAGTTTGCACAGTATCTGAAGGATGAATATTCTTTTGACACCTATGCACCTTATTCGGGAGCCTGTTATGATCTTGCGGCGGATGAGCTTGTCCGTGAAGCGGAAGGGATCAGGATCGTTCCAAAGAAGAAGAGGACAATATCTTCCGTATTCGAGAGGCTGCTTGCTGCAGGACAGAGGCTGCTTACCGTTATTCAGCATAATGAAGGCGGTGCCAATAAGGATCTTGCCAAGTTCGCCGACCAGATCAATTCCCTGTGTGATAAATGGGATAGATAAATAATCAGGAAGAAAGGGTAAGGAATAAATGAGCTACGCAGACAAGGTATTTATAGATATGTGCAGGGACATACTGGAAAACGGATGTTCCACGGAAGGGGAGAAGGTACGCCCCAAGTGGGAAGACGGATCCAGTGCATATACCATAAAGAAATTCGGGGTTATAAACAGGTATGACCTTCGCAGGGAATTTCCCATCATCACCCTCAGGAAGACAGCCCTTAAGAGTGCAACGGACGAGCTTCTGTGGATATGGCAGAAGAAGTCCAACAAGGTATCCGAACTGAGTTCACACATATGGGATGCGTGGGCCGATGAGAACGGGACCATCGGTAAGGCTTACGGATATCAGCTGGGTGTTAAGCATAAGTACAGGGAAGGTATGATGGATCAGGTGGACAGGGTCATATATGATCTTAAGAATAATCCCTTTTCCCGCAGGATAATGACAAACATCTATGTTCATCAGGATCTGTCCGAGATGATGCTTTATCCCTGCGCCTACAGCATGACCTTTAACGTTACGCAGAGAAAGGGTGAAGACAGGCTTACACTCAATGCGATACTTAATCAGAGGTCCCAGGATGTGCTTACTGCAAATAACTGGAATGTGGTACAGTATGCCGTACTTGTCCATATGCTGGCTCAGGTGTGCGATATGAATGTAGGTGAATTTATCCATGTAATTGCGGATGCCCATATTTATGACAGGCATGTAGACCTTGTTAAGGAGCTTATATCAAGACCGGTATATGATGCGCCGTCCTTCTGGCTTAATCCTGATGTGAAGGATTTTTACGAGTTCACCAAGGATGATGTAAGGGTAGACGGATATAAGTTTGGAGAGCAGATAACAATTCCCGTTGCTGTTTAGGAGCAGCCATTACGCGAAGTGTAATACAGGATGGCTGCGACGATTGGCCGCCGAAGGGATGTGAGGGGGCGTTACATATTGCAGCCATTACATTTTATAGAAAGCGAGCGAAGTATGAAAGCAGTAGTAGCGGTAGACAGAAACTGGGCAATTGGCTGCAAGGGAAGGCTTCTTGTGAGCATACCGAACGACCATAAGAATTTCAGGGAACTAACAACAGGCAAGGTTGTGGTTCTTGGCAGGAAAACGCTTGAGACTTTCCCGCAGGGACTTCCCCTTAAAAATCGCACGAACATAATAATGTCGAGGGATCCGGCCTATCAGGTCAGGGATGCCCTGACAGTTCACTCCGTGGATGAGCTTATGGAGTCGGTTGCGGGATATGATACGGATGATATCTTTATTATAGGCGGAGACAGTATATACAGGCAGCTTCTGGATAAATGCAATGAGGCCATCGTGACCTTTATAAACCACAAATACGAGGCCGATGCCTATTTTCCGAACCTTGACGAGGATCCTGACTGGGAGCTTAGGGATGAGAGCGAAGAGATGACCTATTTCGATCTTGACTATACATTCAGAACATATAAAAGAAGAACCCGGTGATGATACCGGGTTCTTCCTTATATTGTCTAATATATTATCCTGTTTCTTCCTTCGGCCTTGCCCTGATAGAGCTTATTGTCCGCATGCTCAATGGTCTTGGATATTCCTATGCTGTCATCAAATTCCTCCAGCCCGAAGGTCATGGTTACGTTAAAGACATATTCCTTGTATCGGAAGGTGTTCTTTTCTATCTGGTATTTGAGCTTGGTCAGCTGCTCATATGCATAGTCACCATTACTGTGTTCGAAGGAAAAGAGGAATTCCTCTCCGCCCCATCTTGATATACGGCCCTTGTCTTTCATGAAGTCCAGAAAGATCTTACTGAGTTCAACGAGCACGTAATCACCGGCATCATGTCCGTAAGTATCGTTAACCCTTTTGAAGAAGTCAATATCGGAAAGGGCCAGAGATAACATTCCCTCATTGGAGGCGTTGCCTATATAACGTTCGAGATGCTCCATCATACCGCGTCTGTTGGTAAGCTGGGTAAGAGGATCCATCGTTGCAAGCTTCTCCAGCTTCTTGGCATATTTGAGGATCTTGTGCTCGCTTGAAGCAAACTTAAGATAGTAGAAGCCGGTTATCGTGATGAAGGTTATCGACATGTAGATGGTATTGGTGAGCAGAAGGGCAAGATCCTGTCCCTTTGTAAATTCAACCATCTTGCTTAAATACTCAAGATAAACCCAGACGCCCATGACCACCAGGGATATAAATGCGGAAGATACATATTTTATAGCCGGATTATCATCGGTTTTATAACAGTACAGAAGTATCAGGGTGTATAAAGAGAACTGGAAGCCCACGGTTGGTCCGATGGCAAATGAGTAGGTTATCATTGCGATTATCATGACCAGGGAGTAGGCATATACGCAGAGGGAAGAGCGTCCCCAATAGGTCATCCAGAGAACGAAGCAGTAAAAAACCATGAATGTGAGGGACCACTGGAACAAATTGCTTCCTAATGAAAGCAGGGAAATAAATGTCATGGTCAGATTGAAGACAAAGTTAATAATGCAGAGCATACGAAGAAGCACAGCCAGATCATTAAGCTCGTTCTCCGCCGCTACATCCTTGAAAAGTATATCCTTTATCTTTTGAAATACCGGTACCGACATGTCTCCCCTCATTAAGTCACATAACAAGCATAATAACATATCTTTGTTCAAGTATATCACATACATGTAAAGCTTGCAAGAAAAGACAATATCGTATATATTATTTTAATGGATGCATTAATGGATGCATTATAACCAAAAGGAGATGAGTATAAAATGGAGAAGAAGAATATCGATTGGGCTAATCTCGGATTCGGATACATACCCACTGATGTAAGGTACGTATCCAATTACGACGGTAAGGCATGGGATGATGGTGTCCTTACGGCAGATGCCAACGTTACCATCAGCGAGTGCGCGGGTGTACTACAGTATGCCCAGACCTGTTTCGAGGGTCTTAAGGCCTATACGACTAAGGATGGCCGGATAGTCACCTTCCGTCCCGACTTAAATGCCGAGAGGATGATGGACACATGCAGAAGGCTTAAAATGCCCGTGTTCCCCAAGGAGAGATTTTTGGAGGCCGTTGATAAGGTGGTAGCGGGGAATGCCGCTTTTGTCCCCCCTTACGGTTCGGGTGCCACTTTATACTTAAGACCATATATGTTTGCAAGTTCTCCCGTCATTGGTGTCAAGCCGGCAGAACAATACCAGTTCAGGCTTTTTGTAACGCCGGTAGGCCCTTATTTCAAGGGCGGCGCCAAGCCAATATCCATCAGGGTTTGTGACTATGACCGGGCGGCTCCTCACGGAACCGGACATATCAAGGCCGGACTTAACTATGCCATGAGTCTTTATCCTATCGTGGAGGCACATGAGCAGGGCTTTGATGAGAACATGTATCTGGATGCGGCAACGAGAACCAAGGTCGAGGAAACGGGCGGTGCCAACTTCATGTTTATTACAAAGGACAATAAGTTTGTAACACCCAAGTCAGGATCCATACTTCCTTCGATCACCCGCCGTTCGCTCATGGTGGTTGCCAGGGAGTATCTTGGACTCGAGGTTGAGGAACGTGAAGTATTCTTTGATGAGGTTAAGGACTTTGCAGAGTGCGGATTGTGCGGCACGGCAGCGGTTATTTCGCCTGTGGGCAAGATAAACGATCATGGTAAGGAAATAGCCTTCCCTTCCGGCATGGAGGAGATGGGACCTGTCACGAAGAAGCTTTATGATACCCTTACCGGTATCCAGATGGGAACTATCGATGCGCCTGAGGGCTGGATAAGAGAAATAAAGGTTGACTGATATAAAAGACGGCTTTAGTAAGAGGAGCTCAGGCTCCTCTTTACTTTGGAAGGAGAAGTACCATGGATGATAAAAAGGTAATGATGCTTGGTAATGAGGCTATAGCCCGAGGGGCATATGAGGCCGGCGTTAAGGTATCGGCTGCATATCCGGGAACGCCCAGCACCGAGATCAGCGAGAATATCGTTAAGTACAAGGACGAGCTCTACTGCGAGTGGTCCCCCAATGAGAAGGTGGCCATGGAGGTTGCTATCGGAGCGTCATTTGCCGGGGTACGTTCGCTTGTATCCATGAAACATGTTGGTGTCAACGTTGCGGCGGACCCGCTCTACACCATGTCATATATCGGAGTATCGGGCGGACTCGTGCTTGTTGCGGCTGATGATCCCGGCATGTACAGTTCCCAGAATGAACAGGATTCGAGAATGGTTGCGCGTGCTGCCCAGGTTCCGGTGATCGAGCCTTCGGATTCTCAGGAAGCCAAGGATTATATCAAGTTCGCATATGAGATGAGCGAGAAGTACGATACCCCTGTAATCCTGCGTACAACAACCAGGCTCTCCCATTCTCAGGGGCTTGTAACACTTGAGGATCGTCTTGACATAGAAGATAAGCCTTATGAACGCAACGTGCAGAAGAACTGTATGATGCCCGCCAATGCCAAGAAGCGGCATCTTGCGGTTGAAGAGCGGGAGAAGAGACTTATCGAGGATTCGTGTGATTTTCCCATTAACAGGGTCGAGATGAATGATACAAGGATCGGGGTCATCACATGCGGAGTTCCTTATCAGTATGTTAAGGAAGCGCTTCCTGACGCATCGGTTCTTAAGCTGGGACTTGTAAATCCTCTTCCCAGAAGGCTTATAGAGGACTTCGCGGGGAAGGTTGATACATTATACATATTTGAGGAGCTGGATCCCCTTATCGAGACCCAGGTAAAGTCGTGGGGGATAAAGTGTATCGGTAAGGAGATATTTACCATACAGGGCGAATACAGCGCCAACCTGTTAAGAAAGAAGGTTCTTAATCAGGAATTAAACCTTAAGGAAGAAGCCAGGGTACCGGGACGGCCGCCTATTCTTTGCCCCGGATGTCCGCACAGGGCAGCGTTTACCGTCCTTGGCAAGCTTAAGATCCATGCGGCGGGAGATATAGGCTGCTATACACTGGGAGCTGTTCCTCCGCTGTCCGTGATAGATACGACTGTCTGCATGGGTTCGTCCATTTCCACGTTACACGGCATGGAAAAGGCTAAGGGTAAGGAATACATAAAGAACTGGGTTGCGGTCATCGGTGATTCGACTTTTATGCATACAGGTGTCAACTCCCTTATGAACATGGTCTATAATCAGGGAACGGGAACGGTCATGATCCTTGACAATTCCACCACAGGCATGACAGGTCATCAGGATCATGCCGCCACCGGGAAAACCCTGCAGGGAGACATTGTACCGGCCATAAATATAATGGAGCTGTGCAAGGCTATCGGAGTAAAGAACGTATATGAGATAAATGTTTTTGATTCGGAAGGGCTCGAAAAGCTTATTAAGCAGGAGGTTGCCAGGGATGAGGTATCTGTTATCATAACAAAGACCCCCTGCGTGCTCCTTAATAAGACGCCCATAACTCATACCTGTCAGGTAGATGAAGAAAAATGTAAAAAATGCGGTATGTGCTTAAAGCCCGGATGTCCTGCGATAACAAAGCTTAAGAACGGTGTGACCCACATTGATACAACCATGTGCAACGGCTGCGGCTTGTGCAAGGGCCAGTGTAAATTCGGCGCGATTGAGGATATTCCTGCTTAGGACACGGATTAATACAATAGCGACGAAGTGGAGGATAAGGTATGGAAACCAGAAATATAATGATAGTAGGTGTCGGCGGACAGGGAACCCTTCTTACCAGCCGTATACTTGGCGGAATAATGCTTGGAGGCGGGTATGATGTTAAGATGTCTGAAGTTCACGGAATGGCCCAGAGGGGCGGTTCGGTGGTAACATATGTCCGCTACGGAGATAAGGTTTATGAGCCTATAGTTGAAGAGGGCCGGGCTGATGTCCTTATAGCCTTTGAACAGCTTGAAGCATTAAGATATGCCCATTTTCTCAAGAAGGACGGGGTGCTGATAGTCAATACCCAGAAAATAGATCCCATGCCCGTTGTGACAGGGGCGGCCGAATACCCCGAGGGCATAGTTGACTCTCTCAAGGGTGAATATAAGGTGATCGATGTGGATGCCATGAGTGAGGCACTAAAGCTTGGTAATCCCAAGGTGTTTAATGTGATAGTGCTGGGGGTAGCTGCCAAGCATATGGATTTCACAAAAGACCAGTGGTTTGAGGTGATAGAGAAGACAGTCAAGCCCAAGTTCATCGAAATGAACAAGAAGGCTTTTGAGGTCGGATATACGCTTTAAGTATCCAGAACACGGCTTATAACGGAAATAAGCTTATCGTTCATCTTAGGAGACATGAAGCAGATCCTGAAGTATTTGTTGTCGAGGAAGGGGAAGGTGCAGCAGTTACGTATCATCATCCTCTCCCTGATACAGGCATCAAAGAGGATATCCGCATTTACATCCTCCGTAAGGATCCTTGACAGGACGAAATTGGCAGAGGGCTCATATACCTTGAGCCCTTTTATATTGCGAAGAGCCCCGGTTACCCGTTCCCTCTCGCTGCTTATAAGAGCCATGGTAGACTTGATATATTCCTCGTCGGTAAACATAAGGCGTCCCGCAACTTCGGCCAGGGAGTTGATGGTCCAGGGATTTTTCCGTGAATTGATCGACTCGATAAGGTCACGGTTGCCGGTTACGCCATATCCCAGCCTGAGGCCCGGAGCTGCGAAGAATTTCGATATGCCGCGCAGGATGATGATATTATTGTAATATCTTGTAAGGGGGATGGAGCTTACCTCATCATAGTCCCCGGTAAATTCGATATAGGTCTCATCCACCATAACAAATATGTCGTTCTGCTTGCAGACATCAAGGATCGACCTCATGGTCTTTCTGTTTATGCATGTGGATGTTGGATTATTGGGATTGCATATGATAAGGACATCAATGCTTTCGTTGAGCTGACTGATGAGTTCATCATAATTCAGGACAAAATCATCCTTTTCCTTAAGCGGGAAATACAGGGATGTACCTCCGCCCAGAGAAACCTCGCGCTCATATTCCGAATAGGTGGGACCGAGGATAAGCGCCTTTCCGGGATGCTCGATCTGGATAAAAAGAGATATAAGCTCGGTAGAGCCGTTTCCCACAATTATGTTCTCGTATTCGGTGCCGCAGTAAGAGGCGATAACCCTGCGAAGCTGTGTATATTCCCTGTCCGGATATCCTGTGATAACATCAAGATGCTCGGACAGGCTTGCCTTTAACTGGCCGGAAAGTCCCAGGGGATTGACATTCGCCGAAAAACTGACGATGTCTTCCTTGCGTATACCGTAGATTTTCTCTATTTTTTCAAGATCGCTTCCGTGAAAATGGTCAGAGTGCTGTATCATGTTCTGTTTCATTCCCTTTTTGTGTGATATTTGAACCTGTTTTTTCTTTGCAGTCAGTCGCAGATATGGTATACTTAAATTTGTCTAAAGTCAAGTAAAGTGTGGTGAAGAACTTGCATGAGATTGTAGATAAGCTGCTTAACGGGGTTTTCGATTACGATAATGGAAAGCTTTCTTTTTCTGTACAAAGAATTGAGGAAACGATTCCCGCCGGCGGCATGTATGAGGGTTCCTTCACTATCGAGAGTATGGACGATCTTCCGGCTTCGGGCAATGTATATACATCGAGCATGCGCCTGGTATGCAGGGTAGACAGCTTCGAAGCCAAGAACGTAGATGTTACATTTCTGTTTGATTCCACCGGTCTTGAGCCCGGGGACATCATAAAGGGCGATGTTCAGATAGTATCCAATAAGGGTGAATACTATATCCCGTTTGCGTTTTCCATAGTCAGGAGTATAGTCAAGAGCTCCATGGGAAGCGTGAAAAACCTTTTCCATTTTACAAATCAGGCACAGATGAGCTGGGAGGAGGCGGTAGCTCTTTTCTATTCCAGGGAGTTTCTGCAGGTATTTGAAGGAAATGATAAGGCTCAGCTTATTAAATACAGAGGATTTGCGGGCAGGCCGGGCAGTGAGGAATCGGTGGATGATTTCCTGATCTCGGTGAATAAGAAACAGCCGGTAACCTACAGCGTGGATAAAAATGTCCATGAATTTACCGATGTTACCGAGTCGTTAAGGTGTGAGCTTCCGGTGCGCAAGTCTACCTGGGGGTATGTGCACCTTGAGGTGACTACGGATTGCTCATTTTTACGTATAGAAAAGGATGTGCTTACAGCCAATGATTTTTTGGGTAATGTGCATCGCTTCGTTTTTTTCGTTGAGGAAGATAAGCTGCATGAGGGACGTAATTTCGGGCGGCTGATATTTACAAGCCCTCATCAGACACTTACCGTGACCATAATCGTCAGCAAGAGGATGAGTAACGAAGGCTTAAGGATCGAGAGGCGCGAGAAGAGGAACCTTACCTTGCGTCTCATGAGGTGCTATATAGCCTTCAGAACCAAGCATATCAATGTAAATACCTGGGTCAGGGATTCCCTGAAGATAGTCGAGAGGCTTAATGTACTTGACGAGAAGAACCCGGAGTCAAGGCTGTTTCAGGCCCAGCTCCTTTTGGTATCCCAGCGCTTTAACGAGGCCAAGTGGATCATTGACCATGTGGCAAACGACCTTAAGATACAACGTAAGGAACCCACTCTTTACAGCTACTATCTGTATCTTACGACCCTTTATTTAAGGGATGAGGAGTATATAAATGAAGTGGCGGCAGAGGTCGAGGATATGTATAAGAGGAACAGGAATGATTACCGGATCCTCTGGACCCTTATGTATCTTGATGAAGACCTCTCAAGCAACCATTCCCAGAAGATAGAGCTGATAGAGGAGCAGTACAGGAACGGATGCCGCAGCCCCATCATGTATGTGGAGGCCTACCAATACTATGTAAATAATCCGGTCACCTTAAACAGGCTGAATGAATTCGAGATACAGATACTTACATGGGCCGCGAGAAACGGACTTATGAATAATGAGCTCTGCAAGCAGGTCCTCTATCTGTGTGCAAGGACCAAGGAATTCTCGGAAGGTCTTCTCAGGCTTCTTATAAGGATATACAGGATCAATGAGGATCCTGATGTAGTAAGTGCCATCTGTTCAATGCTGATAAGGGAGGGCAAGACAGATACCGAATATTTTGAATGGTACAGCATGGGAGTCGAGATGGAGCTTAGAATAACCAAGCTCTATGAGTACTATATGCTGTCGATACCACTTGACCGGGAAGAGCTTCTTCCCAAGTCTGTCATAATGTACTTTGGCTTTAAGAATCACATGGATCATATCCATATAGCTTATCTGTATGCGAATATGCTAAGGCACAGGTTCGAGGTTCAGCGTCTGTGTGAGGAATATGAACCGGCCATGAGGGAATTTGCCATGGAGCAGATAAGGAAGGGACATATAAACCGTGACCTTGCCTTTATCTATGAGCAGGTGATAGCAGCTGATTCGATAGAACCGGATATTGTGAATGACTTTGTCAGGTTGATGTTTTCCTATGATATATCCGTTGATGAGGGAGTTAAGAGCATCTGCGTCATACAGGAGGAATTCGAAGGGGAGAGGGTATATCCCGTTGAGAATGGGCACGCTTATCCCGATATTTACTCATCCAATTTCATGATTTTTGCAGAGAATGAAAGGGGAGTCCGGTCCATCCTTCCGGAGAAAAATATAAACAAGCTTATGAATGAAGCCGCATATGTTCCCTTCATCAGGAATTACGTGTCGGACAATCCCGGCTTTAATCTGTACCTGTGCAGCGGCCGCAGGCATTTTGTCACGGTTGATGACGATAACGTTGATTTCTGCCGTAACCTGGTCGACTCGATAGATATAAGGGAATCCTTCAAGCGCGATGTGAGGATGGAACTTCTCAGGCATTATTATGACAATAATGAGATAACAACACTTGATGAATTCCTTATAAATATAGATCCCAGGATATTGAATCAAAAGGACCGGGCCGAGCTTATAGGCTACTTCGTTATACGTGGTATGTATGATGAGGCATATGAGATCATAACCATATACGGTGCCGAGAAGGTACCTGTCAAGACGGTTGTAAGGATATGTTCTCATATGATCAGCCGCAAGGAAGAACTGTATGATGTCATGCTTGTAAAGGTGGCATATCATGCCTTCATAAACGGTAAGTACGATGTTATGACCCTGCAGTATCTGGTGGATAATTTCAACGGGCTCACCAAGGAGCTGAGGAATCTGTGGAAGGCGGCCGGGCAGTTCGACCTTGACTGCAATAAGCTGATGGAGAAGCTGATCATCCAGATGCTTACGACCAGAACTACTATCGGTGAGAAGGATCAGCTGTTCGAAGAATATGTCAGGAAGGGCTCCAACACAAGGATAGAGCTGGCTTATCTGTCATACAGCGCCTATGATTATTTCATCAAAGAGAGAGTGCTGGATCCGGGTGTCTTTTATCATCTCGCCAAGAATTACAGGCGGGGCGAGGAGCTTAATGATGCCTGTAAGCTGGCGCTGCTTAAGTATTATGCCGAGGATGAGAAGGACTATGATGACCGTATAAAGGACATGCTCATTGAATTCATTAAGGAATTCCTCCAGAAGAACATCTTTTTTGTTTTTTTCAGGGAGTTCATGGATATCATGCCCGAGCTGTCGGTTTATAATGATAAGACCATCGTTGAATACAGAACTGATCCGGGGGTAAGGGTCCTGCTTCATTATCTTATCGAAGGTGATGAAGAAGAGGAAAGCTACCATACAGAGGAGATGCGTAACATGTATGGCGGTGTCTTTTCAAGGGAGTTCATTTTATTCTTTGGTGAAAATCTGCAATATTATATAACCGAGGAGAGCTCCGGTCATGAATCCCTGACCTTCTCGGATTCGGTGTCGGTATCGGATGTTGTATCGGCAGGGAGGGAGTCGAGGTATGATCTCCTTAATGATATGGTCGTATCGAAGACGCTCCAGGATGAGGACACGCTTATACAGCTTATGGAAGAGTATGTGATTGATGAATGCTTCACTGATAAGGTGTTTACCTGCATCTGAATAAGTCACATTGGAATAAACCCTATAGGAAGAAAATATGGATCAGGCCACAAGATATGTAGTGGGGTATGACCTTAACGATACCCTTACGCAGATCAGCTATTTTGAATTGAATAATGACAGCCCCGAAACGCTTGTGTCGGGTGGAGATAACGAGCGGCTGGGGATCCCGACCCTTTTGTGCAAGAGAAAGAAGGTCAGCCAGTGGTCTTTCGGGACCGAAGCTGAGAGACTTATAAGGAATGAGGGCGAATCCGAGGTCAACAAGCTGCTGAGTCTGGCAAAAGGAGAGAAAAGCATAACGATAGATGGTGAGACATTTGCGGGAATAGACCTTCTTATCCTGTTTATCCGGAAGTCTATGAATCTTTTGTCGGTATATGTATCGGTTGATCAGATCGAGAGCCTTGTATTTACGGTCCCCACGCTTGATAAGGCCATGATAAGTGTTCTTGAGAGGGTTGCCGCGGCAATACCTGTCGAGAGGGACAGGATATTATTCCAGAGCTATTCCGAGAGCGTGTATTATTACATGATCCACCAGCAGCAGGAGCTTTGGGAGACGGAAAGCGCTGTGTTTGACCATGACGGCAGGACCATGACCTGCTACTATATGAGGATGAATCACAGGACCACACCTGTGGTCGGGATCATAGACGAATATACTTTTGATGATGTTAAGGTTCCGGATGCCAAGCTGCTGTATTACAGGGATGACGGGGATGAGGAAGAGACTTCTGAAGCCATGGATAAGGCAAGGGATGAGAAAGAGGCCGGCCAGGCTGCCATAGATGAGATGGATGAGGGCCTAAGGGAGGTTATGCATGGCTTTCTCATGTCGCGGCCCATAAGATCGGCCTATCTTCTCGGTAACGGATTTGACGGAGAGTGGTGCAGGAAGACGATCCGTTTCCTGTGTATGGGAAGACGTGTTTTTCAGGGCAAGAACATGTATTCCAAGGGCGCCTGTCACTATGGGATGGATAAGCTTAAGCCTACAGAGCTTAACGAGAAGTATATCTTTCTTGGTAAGGATAAGCTTCAGTTCAATTTAGGGATAAAAATGAACCGCAAGGATAAGGAGGAGTATATCGCGCTTGCCGATGGCGGTGAGAACTGGTTCGATATAAGCACAACGGTCGAATTCCTGCTCTCTTCGGGGCACAGGGTGGAACTGATCGTGACTCCTCTTGACGGCAAGGAAATAAGAAAGGTGAATGTAAGTCTTGACGGGATACCGGGACGGCCTGACAAAACAACCAGACTTAGGATGAATACCAGCTTTTCTTCGGGTGATACGGTAAGGATACACATAGAAGATCTGGGATTCGGAGAAATATTCCCATCATCAAACATGAAATGGGATACGGAAGTTAAGATAGTATGAGGTATATAAATGTCTAACCTGATTTTGTGCCATGGGCAGCAGGCAGAGGTTCCTTATAATGTGGCGGGCTTTGGCGTAAATATATATTCCGCCGAAGAGATGTGTTATCTTATTGCGCAGAATGCACATACACTTGATCACGATTTTATGGATGAGCGTCTGTGTGATTTCGTGGATAAACAGCTTAAGATCCATGGGCTTGCAGATACCCTGAGGGAGATACTCAGAACCAAGGGTAATCTGAGTGAATTCGTTATGGCCATTTTAGACGAAATAGGCTATTGCGACGAGGAGGAGATGAAAAGCATCCGTCAGATCCTCGTTGAGAGTGCCGGACTGTCTCCCGCCAGAAAGCACAAGAGCAGGGGGGATAACCTCCTTAAAGCCCGCAAGTTCGCAAGAGCACTGGATGAGTATATAGGAACTCTTGAAAAGATCGATAAGGATGCCGAGCCTATACTGTATGCAGCCGTCCTGCACAATATGGGGACAACTTATGCAAGGCTCCTGCTCTTTGAAAAGGCAGCTGATTATTACATGGAGGCGTACAGGCTCAACATGGATGACGAATCCCTGATCCTCCATCTGGTCTGCTGCAATCTTTTTATGAGCAGGGAGAAATACGAAAAGATGCTCATAAGGTGCGGCTACTCGGAGCATGTCCTTAATTCCGCGGATTCCATATTGAGGCAGAGGGGGAACTACGGGAAAAACGAGAATAAGCATGCAGCATCCCTTGAAAGGATAAAAGAGCTTAAAAATGACGGGAAGATCTCGCAGTATTACGAGGCAATAGATGAAACACTTGACTCATGGAAGCGTGAGTACAGGATGAACATGATCCTAAGGTGATAGAATGCAGATATTTGACTGGGTGCTTGACAAGCTGGGATTTATAGATGAAGACGATGAAGAGCTTGACTTCGGCGTCGGCATGGTTCCTCAGAAGGACGAGGATGAGAACGTCGATAAGATCACTGAGGTTCTTACCCGTGCTCCCATAAAAAGGACCGATATCAATGTGCTCGATTACAGGGAGCGCGAAATGTATGTCCGTGATAAGTGCGAGCAGATGAAGGCCGCCAATGAGGATATTGAAGGTCAGAAGCTCGAATACAAGCATGTTACCGAGCAGCTGGCGGATATTGATGAGCTGTGTGCTCTTTCCCTGTCACAATTTACGGAGCTTGAAAGAGCTGCCCGGAAGATCGATTTGATTGAGCGGCAGGAGGAGAACTATGTCCGGCCGCTTGCCAAGATAACCGAAGCCCAGTTCAGGGAGATGGAGAGACTGGAGGATGAGATACCTCAGGCCATTAAGAAGATACGGAGTGAGGAAGAACGCCAGATGACCATCAAGAGGGATATGAACCTCCTTGAGGGCGAGAAGGGTGCTCTTGCCTATCAGAGGAAGGAGGATAAGGTTAAGGCCAGAAATGCCAAGGCTCTCCTTTTTATATGTTCTTTCGTATCCCTTCTGGCCATACTTCTGCTCTTTGCCCTGCAGGTGACGCTTGATTTTGATGTCAGGCTCGGATATTATACTGTTTTTGCCTTTTTTGCAATATCGCTCACATCCGTGTATGTGACATATAAAAATGCCCAGGCGGATCAGGTTAAGGCGGAGATGAAAATAAACAGAGCGATCAGTCTGCAGAATTCCGTGAAGATTAAATATGTCAATTCGACAAATCTCATCGACTATTATTATTCCAAATATGATGTAAACAATTCCTATGAACTGAATTATATGTGGGAGAAGTATATAGAGGAGAAGGCTGCAAGAAACCATTCGGAGGAAGTTGCCATTAAGCTTGAAGCGGCCAGGAAGGAGCTTATGGCCATACTTAGGAATTACAAGCTTAACGATCCCGCAATGTTCATTTACCAGCCCTCGATCCTTACTGAGGAAGAGGTGCGCACCGATGTGAGAAGGAGCCTTATACTGAGGAGGAAGAAGCTTAAAAAGGGTATGGATTTCAATCAGTACAGTCTGGAGACATCGAAGAAGGAAATTGAAGATCTTATCAGGGAGTATCCCAAGTTCTCAATGGAGATACTTGCCATCGTGGAAACCTATGAATAGAATTCCTTGATTTCACGGCCAAAACATGATAGTATCTTAGCTTGGTTGGAGCTTATACGGATTTGAGGCGTTTTTCGAAATCGTCAAGCATTTTGGTGACGCGGGGAGATATGGATACAAATTCGCAACCATATTGGTAGCGCCCGTTGTCTACTGCCTGGCCGCGTATGATACGCACGTCTGTGATTATCTGCGGGAGGTCCCGGTCAAGTTCAATATTGGCAATAAAATGATAGCCGACGGGAAGTATCGCTGATGATAAAAAACCAAACCCCCTGGGAGATATATCCGTCACCTCGATAGGGGCTGATGTATCGGCAAGCGAAGTGGAATCCTCGGTATACAGATCGGATACCGAGAGCTTGACACCTATTGGAATTCTTTTTTCTTTACGTTTTTCCTGCATGTTGGGCCCTCGTTTAATGTAGTATATATCAAATGTTTAAACTAATCAAGTGGATGGGAAGGATGGACAGATGACAAACAGATATGTAAGCCCTTTATCCGAGAGATATGCAAGCGAAGAGATGCAGTACATCTTTTCACCGGACATGAAGTTCAGGACATGGAGAAGGCTCTGGATCGCTCTTGCGGAAACCGAGAAGGAGCTGGGACTTAATATTACCCAGGAACAGATAGATGAGCTTAAGGCCCATGCGGAAGACATTAACTACGACGTGGCAAGAGAACGGGAACGTATCGTAAGACATGATGTAATGAGCCATGTATACGCATACGGTGTTCAATGTCCAAAGGCCAAGGGAATAATCCACCTTGGTGCCACATCATGTTATGTGGGCGATAATACGGATATAATAGTCATGACTGAGGCACTTAAGCTTGTCAGAAGTAAGCTCGTAAACGTAATTTACGAGTTGTCCGGATTTGCCGATGAATATAAGGCCCTTCCGACACTGGCATTTACCCATTTCCAGCCGGCACAGCCCACAACTGTTGGGAAAAGGGCCACATTATGGATAAATGAATTCATGTTGGATCTTGAAGACCTTGACCATGTTCTGTCGACAATGAAGCTTCTGGGCTCCAAGGGAACGACAGGAACCCAGGCCAGCTTCTTAGAGCTTTTTGACGGAGATAATGAGAAGATAGATAAGATAGATCCGATGATCGCTCAGAAGATGGGCTTTAAGGAGTGCTACCCGGTATCCGGTCAGACTTATTCACGTAAGGTGGATACAAGGGTTGCAAATGTTCTTGCCGGTATAGCGGCAAGTGCCCATAAGTTTTCGAATGATATCAGGCTCTTACAGCATCTTAAGGAGGTTGAGGAGCCCTTTGAGAAGAATCAGATAGGTTCATCGGCCATGGCTTATAAGAGAAACCCCATGAGGAGTGAGAGGATAGCATCCTTAAGCCGTTATGTTATGATCGATGCCCTTAATCCGGCAATAACATCGGCGACTCAGTGGTTTGAGAGAACCCTGGATGATTCGGCCAATAAGAGACTGTCCATCCCGGAAGGCTTTCTTGCCATAGATGGTGTGCTGGATCTTACCCTTAATGTGGTTGACGGGCTTGTAGTCAATGAAAAGGTTATAGATAAGCGCTTAAGAAGCGAGCTGCCCTTCATGGCAACGGAGAATATAATGATGGATGCGGTTAAGGCCGGTGGTGACAGGCAGGAGCTCCATGAAAGGATAAGGGAATTGTCTATGGAGGCAGCTGCAAACGTTAAGCAGAAGGGACTGGATAATAACCTGCTTGAGCTTATAGCTGATGATCCTGCCTTTAACCTGTCCCTTGAAGAGCTTAGGGAAACAATGGACCCGTCCAAATATGTGGGACGTGCCGTAAGGCAGGTAGAGGTATATTTAAGGGATGTGATAAAGCCCATGCTTGATGAAAACAAGGAAATACTGGGAATGCAGTCAGAGATAAAGGTGTGAACACAGATAATGAGGAGGAAGAGAGATGGTAAGAGCTATAGTTGGCGCCAATTGGGGCGATGAAGGTAAGGGTAAGATGACGGATATGCTAGCCCAGGATGCGGATGTGGTTGTACGCTTTCAGGGTGGTGCAAATGCCGGTCATACGATTGTGAACAAGTACGGTAAGTTTGCGCTTCATACATTGCCGTCGGGTGTGTTTAACGAGAATGTTACCAGTATAATAGGAAACGGAGTGGCTCTTAATATCCCGATTCTTTTTAAAGAGATAAAGGATATTACGGAAAAGGGTGTTCCCGCTCCCAAGCTCCTTATTTCAGACAGGGCTCAGATGGTTATGCCTTACCATGTTGATCTTGATACCTATGAGGAGGCAAGGCTTAAGGGCAAGTCATTCGGGTCCACCAAGTCGGGAATAGCTCCCTTTTATTCGGATAAGTACGCAAAGATCGGTTTTCAGGTGAGCGAGCTGTTCGGCGATGAAGCTGAGCTTAAGGATAAGATAGAGAGGGTATGTACGATCAAGAATGTGACCCTTAAGCATCTGTATAACAGGCCGGAAATAAATGAGTCGGAATTATTCGACACACTGATGGAATATAAGAAGATGATAGAGCCCTATGTGTGCGATACATCACTCTTTTTGTGGAATGCGATACAGGCCGGTAAGAATATCCTTCTCGAAGGACAGCTGGGGTCTCTTAAGGATCCGGACCATGGTATTTATCCCATGGTAACCTCATCATCTACACTTGCTGCCTACGGGGCGATCGGAGCAGGTATTCCACCGTATGAAATAAAGCAGATAATAACTGTATGTAAGGCTTATTCATCGGCAGTAGGTGCCGGAGCCTTTGTGTCCGAGATATTCGGTGATGAGGCCGATGAGCTTAGACGCCGCGGAGGTGACGGGGGAGAGTATGGTGCAACCACCGGACGTCCCAGAAGAATGGGATGGTTTGATTGCGTTGCCAGCAAATACGGCTGCAGGATACAGGGAACCACAGATGTGGCATTTACCGTGCTCGATGTTCTGGGATATCTTGATGAAATACCCGTATGCACCGGATATGAGATAGACGGCAAGGTTGTTAAGAATTTCCCGGTTACACACCTTCTTGAGAAGGCCAGACCGGTACTCACAGTACTTCCCGGTTGGAAGTGCGATATCAGGGGGATCAGGAAGTATGAAGATCTTCCCGAAAACTGCCGAAATTATATCGAATTCATAGAGAAGGAGATCGGATTCCCGATTACCATGGTAAGTAACGGTCCTTCAAGGGATGATATAATATACCGGTAGTATAAATGCGGACTGAATATGTTATTAAGGACACTTAATGATATGTGGACTGCTCTGAGAAGCTTTGACGATCAGGCACTGACGTTTGCTTTTAGAGCAGTTCTTGTGTATATCTTATACAGAATCATCGTAAACATAGTCAAAAAGCTGCGCGGCAGGGAATGTGACCGCTTATGGCAGATGGTGATATCCATCTGTCTGTTTGGTGTACTGTGCGTTTATATGGCATATCTTATTTCACTTACCCTGTCGGGACGTGACGCCGGCAGCAGGACCAATAAGGTTAACCTTGAGATATTCGGTACATGGAGTCCGGGAGGAACGATATCGGCGCATGCGCTTGAGAACATTTTTCTTTTTGTTCCCTTCGGTATGCTGGTTCCGCTTACGGGACGTTTCTTCAAAAGATGGTGGAACCTGCTGCTGATGGCTTTTATAACCAGCCTGTTGATAGAAACTCTGCAGCTTGCAACGGCCAGGGGTTATTTCGAAACAGATGATATAATACTGAATACATTCGGAGCCGTAGCCGGGTTTGCGGTATTCTGGCTGATATATCACAGCTATATCGCTTTTAAACATGAAACGAACCTTCCGCTCAGCAGGAATGAGCAGAAGCTGAGCCGGATAACGCTTTTTGCGGTGCAGCTTCTTCCGGTTATCTTATGTGTACTGCTTATTTTCGGCTTCGGGAGCGATGATGCCGATAAATCGGGAGAGCTTTCGAGATTTGTAACAGAGAAGCTTCTGTATATAATAAATAAGATCATGGGGCTTGAATGGACAGCAGAGAGAATACATAATTCCGTTCAGGATTATGAGGCTTATGTAAGAACAGGCGCACATTTTGCCGAATTCGGACTTTTTGCCCTTTTTGCCTTTGTATTTTTTTACTGCCGGGGAATAAGAAACGGAACGGCTTCTCTTATAACCCTTGCCCTTTCCGGAACTCTTGCGATCCTTGATGAGATAAATCAGGGATTTAAGGATGGAAGGAGCAGGTCATTGTCCGATGTGCTGATTGATTGTATAGGGGCTTTGGTCATCCTGTCATTCATTAATGTTTTGTTTCTGCTCATAAGGAAGTACAAAATGAAGCACAGGCATCACGATAACTGAAATTTAGTGGAGGATTATAAATCTATGGATCAGAGCAGGATCAGGAATTTTTGCATAATAGCGCATATTGACCACGGTAAATCAACCCTGGCAGACCGTATAATCGAGAGTACGGGACTTCTTACAAGTCGTGAGATGCAGGCCCAGGTCCTTGATAATATGGATCTTGAGAGGGAGAGGGGAATTACGATAAAATCACAGGCAGTACGCACGGTATACAAGGCAAGGAACGGTGAGGAATACATTCTCAATCTTATAGATACCCCGGGCCATGTTGACTTTAACTATGAAGTGTCCAGATCTCTGGCAGCCTGTGACGGAGCCATTCTTGTTGTTGATGCCGCTCAGGGTATTGAAGCTCAGACGCTCGCCAATGTATATCTGGCCCTTGACCACGACCTTGATGTGTTTCCGGTCATAAACAAGATAGACCTTCCGAGCGCAGATCCCGAGAGGGTGGTTAAAGAGATAGAGGATGTCATCGGTATAGAAGCCCAGGATGCTCCCAGGATTTCAGCCAAGAACGGCATAGGGATCGATGAGGTACTGGAACAGATAGTCAGTAAGATTCCTGCCCCCAAAGGAGATGTAAACAAACCCCTTAAGGCCCTTATCTTTGATTCTTTATACGATTCCTATAAGGGTGCGATAGCTTTTGTCCGCCTGATGGACGGTAAGGTGAGCAAGGGAACACCGATAAAGATGATGGCAACGGGAGCAAGGGCTGAGGTTGTTGAAGTAGGCTATTTCGGAGCAGGTCAGTTCATCCCCTGCGATGAGCTGAGTGCGGGCATGGTTGGCTACATTACCGCCTCAATAAAAAACGTGAGGGATACTGCTGTCGGCGATACGATAACAGATGCCTTGCATCCCTGCGAAGAGGCACTTCCGGGCTATAAGAAGGTTCTTTCAATGGTTTACTGCGGTATGTATCCGGCAGACGGAGCCAGGTATCCCGACCTTCGTGATGCCCTGGAGAAGCTCCAGCTCAATGATGCCTCCCTTAACTACGAACCGGAGACCTCTGTTGCATTGGGGTTCGGTTTCAGATGCGGCTTTTTAGGTCTTCTTCATCTTGAGGTTGTTCAGGAAAGACTGGAGAGGGAATACAACCTTGACCTTGTAACAACGGCTCCCAGCGTTATATATAAGGTACATAAGACTGACGGAGAGGTAATCGACCTTACCAATCCGACAAACCTTCCGGACCCGTCCGAAATAGATTATATGGAGGAGCCGATCGTAAATGCGGAGATAATGGTCACCAAGGATTTTGTCGGACCCATTATGGAGCTGTGTCAGGAGAGAAGGGGACGTTATATCAGCATGGAGTATATGGAGGAGACCAGGGCATTGCTTAAATATGAGCTTCCCTTAAATGAGATAATCTATGATTTCTTTGATGCCCTGAAATCACGCTCAAGGGGTTATGCCTCCTTTGATTATGATATGAAGGGATATGAAAGATCCGAGCTTGTAAAGCTTGATATATTGATCAATAAGGAAGAGGTGGATGCCCTGTCCTTTATAGTTCATGCCGATAGCGCATACGATCGCGGACGAAGGATGTGCGAACGCCTTAAGGAGGAGATCCCAAGGCATCTGTTTGAGATACCCATACAGGCAGCCATAGGAAGCAAGATAATCGCCCGTGAAACAGTCAAGGCAATGCGTAAGGATGTTCTTGCCAAGTGTTACGGCGGAGATATAACCCGTAAGAAGAAGCTACTTGAGAAGCAGAAGGAGGGCAAGAAGAGGATGCGTCAGATAGGAAATGTTGAGATACCGCAGAAGGCATTTATGAGTGTACTTAAGCTGGATGAGGATAAATAACGGATAGTATGATCATGAAAACTGTAAAAGGAAATAGGATATTATGAAGAGAGATAAGCTTGCCAGACGAATAGCAATGTCCCTTTTTGGAGTGATAATATGTGCAATCAGTGTGGGAATATTTAAGATTGCCGCACTCGGGGTAGATCCGTTTCAATCATTTATGGCAGGACTTGATCTGGTCGTACCGATCAAGTTCGGTACGCTGTATATGATCACAAATGCGGTATTGCTCCTGTTTGCACTCATATTTGACAGGCATTATATTGGTATAGCAACCTTCATCAATCTGTTTCTGCTGGGTTATATAACACAGTTTACATATGATCTGTTGCAGAAGATAATAGTTGCACCATCTGTTTTTGTGAGGATCGCATGTCTTATCATCGGAGTGGTAATCATATGTTTCGGTTCGGCTTTTTATATGACAGCAGATCTGGGAGTATCCACATATGATGCCATAGCGCTTATCATTTGCCATACATGGAAAAAAGGTAAATTCCAATATGTGAGGATACTGACCGACGTGGTATGTGTGATAACCGGAGTGGTTTTGTTTCTGTCGTCGGGCGGCAGCATTGCACAGATCCCCACTATAGTAGGAATAGGAACCATTATTACGGCTTTTTTCATGGGACCGCTTATAGAGTTTTTTAATGTGCATGCAGCAAGACCTTTTTTGGATAAGGGTGTTCAGGATATGGGGGAGGATTAAAGGCTTGACTGTAAGAAAGCTTTCCGTTGAATATGATAAAGCTCTGGCGGAGCTTGTGAGGGATAATCTTAGGAAATATGGCCTTGACATACCGGGGACCGTGTATTTTGATGACAATCTGTATCATTTGAGTGATTATTATGATGCAGAACCGGAGAAGAGAATATATTATGTTCTTGTTGACGGGACAGACAAGGTCCTGGGAGGGATCGGTCTGGCCGAATTCAATGGAATAGAGGATTGCGCGGAGCTTCAGAAGCTATATCTTTGTGACAGCGTTAAGGGTAAGGGACTAGGCTATAAATTAATGGAGCATGCGGAGAGGGCTGCAGGTGAACTTGGATATAAGCGTATCTATCTGGAGACACACAATAATCTGAAAGCAGCTATCCATCTGTATGAGAAGTGCGGGTATAAAGAGATAAAAAGACCGGAGAGTGTAGTACACAGCACTATGAACAGGTTTTTTCTTAAGGAATTACAGTTACGATAAAATAATCGTGTTTTTTCTTGACATATTATATTGCGCGCAATATAATGGAGCAAAAGACAAGTTGAGCATAGAAGTGGAGATGAGCGTTGTGAGTGAGAAATTTGATATTCAGGAATATATGACCCATGGGGTGGAACGTGTGGTGTCGGATGCTATAAAGGCAACTCTCAAGGACCCGAGGGAGAGTGCATTTATGGTGAAGTTCGCAGCTGCCAGCCGCACAGCGTCCAAAAGGAGAAAGAAGGCGGAGGATAAGGGTGAACATATCCCGCCGTTTCTCATCGCCAGTATTACGAGTAAATGCAATCTTCACTGCGCAGGATGCTATTCCAGGTGTAATCACGCCACGGTGGATTCGGAACCGGTGGCGCAGCTTACGGATGATGAGTGGAACAGGATATTTAAGGAGGCGGATGATCTGGGAATCAGCTTTATCCTCCTGGCAGGAGGAGAGCCGATGCTGAGGCGTGATGTCATAACCGCGGCTGCAGGAACGCCCAATATCCTGTTTCCTGTATTTACGAACGGTACATTCATAGATGAAAAATATCTGGAACTGTTAGATAAAAGCAGAAATCTCATACCGATCGTCAGTATTGAGGGAGAAAAGGAGATCACGGATGCAAGGCGCGGTGAGGGAATATATGACAGACTGATCTCAAACATGAACAGACTGCATGAACGGGGGCTTATCTTTGGTGCTTCAGTGACCGTGACGACGCAGAATATAAGGGAAGTCACGACGGAGCATTTTCTGAAGGAACTGTCAGACCGCGGATGCAAGGCAGTTATTTTTGTGGAATTTGTTCCCGTAACAGATGACAGTATGGAACTGGCTCCGGGAGAAGAGGAAAGAGAGTATCTTGCTTCAGAGATAAGCCGCCTTCGGGGGGAACATCCCGAGATGGTTTATATTTCCTTCCCGGGAGATGAGAAAAGCTCCGGAGGGTGTGTAGCGGCCGGCCGAGGGTTCTTTCACATTAATTCACACGGCGGAGCCGAACCATGTCCCTTTTCGCCGTATTCGGATGTGAATATCAGGAATACTTCACTTAAGGATGCAATGCATTCGCCGCTTTTTACGGCACTCAGAGAGGGAAACATCTTAATGGATGATCATGAGGGCGGATGTGTCCTGTATGAGAAAAGGGAGCTGGTTGAGAGTTTATTGAAGCAGAGTATATTACCTTTGAGGCAAGGGACATAGATGATTAACTTGACACAATATGTTGAGCGAAATATAATAGAGCAAAAGATAAATAACATGAGGTATGGAAATGGCTCAGAAGTATGAACAGCTCTTATTAAAAAATCAATTATGTTTTCCACTGTATGCCTGCAGCAGGAAGATTGTGGGAAGCTATACGCCCTATCTTAAGCCGCTGGGACTTACTTACACCCAGTATGTGGTTCTGATGGTTCTCTGGGAGCATGAAAATCTTAACGTCGGACAGCTGGGAAGCATTCTTCATTTGGATGCCGGCACGCTTACCCCCCTCTTAAAACGGCTTGAAAAGATGGGTTATGTTACAAGACAGAGGTCCAGAGAGGATGAACGGATCACGATCATAAGCATAACGCCGGAGGGTGATGCCCTAAAGGAACAGTGTAAGGATATACCCGCGAAGCTGGCTGAGGGAGTCTCTCCGCTCGGTGATGAAGATGCACGGGAACTGTATCGCCTGCTGCATCTGCTTTTGGAAGGAGAACAGGATCGGTAGGTGAACGCGAAAGAGAAACAAATGAAAAAGAATCCGAATGTTCACCGGCTGCTCGCCAGATTGTTTTTTCGCAAAAATAGTTGAAATAATTGAACTGTTGCAGTATTATAACAGAAAAAGATTGCGCACAATAATAAAGCGCACAATAATAAAGCGCACAATAAAATATCATACGGAGGTAATAAGGATGACAAAAATTGAGTTTTGCAGTCACTGGCAAAGGGATGGTTCGGCAATAGGGTTGCCTTTTTGCAAATAAATGGAAAATCAAAAAACAAATGACAGATAAAAAAGTAACGAAAGACAGGTATGAGAGCATACGACTTGCAAATCAGTTGTGTTTTCCTCACTATGCATGTTCAAAGGAAGTGATACGGCGGTACAGGAAGCCGCTTGAAAAACTCGGCCTTACTTATACACAGTATGTGGTGATGATGGTGCTGTGGGAA
>DFKQ01000111.1 GCA_002373875.1 Lachnospiraceae bacterium UBA3641 | reverse complement strand
TGATATCCTCTCCGTCAAATATCACACGCCCTTTATCAGGCGTCTCAAATCCGCCTATAATGCGTAGTGTTGTGGTCTTGCCGCAACCTGACGGTCCAAGCAGCGTCACAAACTCATTCTCGTGTATGGTGAGGCTCAGATCATCCAGTATCAGTTCCCCGTTAAACGATTTCGATACATTTTCAAGTCTTATCAGCTCTTTCTTCATTTTTCTCCCTTTCCCGTACTCAGTTAAACTTAAAGTGGCAGAAGTTTTTATTAAAGCTTGTGGCGATCATATGTTTTTTATCCCGTTGCTCGGATAAAAAGCGTTGCACAAAATAGGCCCTGAAATTGATGATATCACCTTCAACCTCGGTCACATCAAATATCTCCCCGCTGTCCCAGATAGACATATCCACTCCTTCGCTGCTGATCCGTATGCAGCACTCTGCAAAGACCTGACGGACCTTCTTAACGACGTTTTCATCCTTGTTTCTGTCCCTGATGAGAAGCAGAAGCTCTTCCATGGTAAGCTCCACCCTGTTCTGAGAGGTCTTATTTACGTTGTTTTCCTTAAGAAAGACATGGGTGTCATAGACAAGGGACATGATATTCTCCTGATTAAGCAGGATCGTCCGATTCATGATAAGATCCCCTGATGGCGTCATCAGGATCGGGAACTGCTCTCTGCCGTAGCGGAAAAAGATATAACCAAAGAAGATCACCACTGTCAGATAGGGGGCCAGTGAAAAACCAAGCATCATTCCCCGTATACCATACCGTATGCCAAGTGGGAGCGTCAGGATCAGAATGCTGACCAGTCCGCGTAATACAATTTCCATAACAGCTAACAGGCTCTTCCCTGTATTGAGATAAAATGAATTAAAGTCGGAAGTCACAGCCAGAGCCGGACCTGCAATAGCATATATTCTCAAAGCGAAGGTGCATTCCTCAAGCAAAACCGGATCCCTGATGTCAAAGGCAAGAGGGATATACGGACCTGCAAGGAAGAGGAAAAGGGAAAATACCACTGAAAGCAGCAGATTGACAAAAAGAGAGGATTTCAGCAGATTTCTGACGGCATTAATATTATGATCTCCCGTGTAAATAGGCATGATCGGCCGCATAGCCTCCCCTGTAGCCTCAAAGACCGCCGTGATCTCAAATACACTGTAGATGATGGTCAGGACAGGCAGATAAAATTCGCCGAAGCGCAGGAGTACAAACTTTGTGGTAACAAGGGACACTATCGGCAAAAGGAAAAACATGGCGGAATCATTAACGCCGAACAGGCACATTTTTTTCACATCCCCCATGTCAAATCCGAATCTGATCCGAAGAGAATTCCGCTTATTCAGAAAATGAAGCAGCGTGATCCCCAGTCCCGCCACCGTACTGATAAGTGTCCCCAGTCCTATACCGAGAATCCCCATCGAACGACCGAGTATGACGGAAAGGACAAGATTTAACAGGATTTCCGTAATGCCCGCTGCCGTTCCGGTGATCTCTCCCCCGTCTGTGAGGACCATCTGGTTGAGCATCCGATAAGCAGGCGCAAGGGCCATCTGCGGGTATACAAAAACGAGATAACCATTGACGATCTCACGGATCGTATCGCTGACACCCATATAGGTCAGGTACGGCGGCATAATGCATATGAGCACCAGCATAGTGACGATACCCATACAGACGGAGCAGACAAGCCCCGTACCGAAGGCCGCATTAGCCTTCTCCTCTTCATATTTCCCCTTATATCCGGCATAGACTATGGAGGTGCCTACCGCAAAAAGTCCCTCCGTAAACATGGTAAAAACCTCGACAGGTTTCAGCATGTTAATGGCCGAAAGTCCTACGATTCCTATGATATGACCCGTGATGGCGGTATCTAACAGTGCCGACAGTATCCCTACCACCATCTCCACGGCCGATGCCGCAAAAATAGCATAAAATTTACGACGTCCCAAAGATTGCTTCCAATTCATGATCCTATTTCCTTTACAATATTCTTTATATTCAGTTCTCCGCTTCCGGCCTTAATGAGCTTAAGGCAGATGGATTCAAAGATTCCCGCAAATCGTTTCATGCTTTCCCTCCTGTAGAGTCCTTCGTCATACTGGATATGCAGTCTGGAACCCTCTTCATCCTCAAAGAGCTGAAGCTCTATGGGTTCTATCGCAGTCTCCTCCAGACCCCCTGGAGTGTCGATACCGATGAGTTCCTCATAATCACAGATTTCCAAAAGGTCACTCTGATATAAAAAGTCGAGCAAATCTCCCCTGCTTAAATCAATGAAAGGAGTCAGGCTGCCGTGTATGATATCCTCCTTTATCTGCCTGTTGATGGATGAAGCTGCAGCCCTTAATGTATCCGCTTCGTCCAGTGAGAGAGAGACGGGATAGTCCCGAAGCAGTAATCCCACGGTCCTTAACGCCTTTATCTCGGATCTGCCGTTAAAGGTCCATAAAAACACGACGTTTTCCGTATTGTTATATGACATAAGGCTTAAAGAAGTCACGAGGATATAAAATGCATTCACGGAAAGCTTCATACGCTGTGCAGCCTTCCATACCTCCTCTGTCTCAAAAGCGAAGGGGTATATCTCTTCCTCCCCGCCATGTCCATCTTCTATCTGATCAAAGACCGGAATCTGGTCATACCGGTCCCCGTCATACTTATCCCCGTAACCAAGCTCAAAATATTTCCTGTCCGCTTCCCTTTGTGCTTTACCGTACACAGTATTCCTGCCAAGGATCTGTGTCCAGGCATCCTCAGGGATCTTACCGCCCCTGTAGGCTTCGATGATATCCTCACCCACGATGCGAAGGGAATATCCGTCGCAAATGACATGATGGAAATCCAGAAAAAGGACGACCCTCTTATCCGTCCTGTAAAGCCTCCTTCGAAACAGGGGCGTACCATCAAGGAAGAAGGGCCGGACCAGCTTTTTCTCCTCCTCCTTAAGCTCCTCCTCTGAAACTAAAGTCGCGGTGAACTCGGTATTATTCTCCAATACGATCCGCTGAACCCAGTTTTCTCCCTCTTTGCGGATCACCGTAAGCAACGCCGGATGGGAAAAGAAGACACTCCGTACAGCCTCCGCCAGCCTATTCTCTTCTATATCCGGCGAAAAGCTCAACATCAGCGGCTGATTAGAGATATTTTTTCCGGATCGCTCCATCTCACAATCCACGAAAAATTGTTGCTGATTGGTAAGCGGAAACTCCTTCCCGACAGGATCATCCTTCACCGTCTCTTTAATGCTCTTAAGGGCCCGGTCGATCATACGTACCGTGCGCTCCCTGTAGATCATAGCCACGGTGAGGTCACTATGCTCCACCTGAGTGATTACCCGGACAGCCGCAAGTGAATCCCCTCCCAGCAGGAAAAAGTCGTCATCGATCCCGTAGCTTTCCCTGTCGATCTTAAGCGCATCGGCAAAGGCCGTACAAAGCCTCCTCTGAAGCTCGCTTTCCGGCGGGGCATAGGGGGTAAAAAGTGCGCTTTCATCCGGACGCGGAAGCACCATTTTATTCACCTTTCCGTTATCGTTTAAAGGAATCTCGTTAAGGGAGATGTAGCAGGCGGGGATCATATACAGGGGCAGAAAGTCTTTAAGCTTTTCAGCCATTTGCGCCGCGTTAAGCTCCTTCCCACAGGTATGGTAGGCGCACAGATACTGGCTTGTGCCCCTGTCCCAGACCTTTACTGCCGCGAAGTCGGTATTAAGCACCTTTTTTATGGCAGACTCCACCTCCGATGGTTCTATACGGTTACCGTTTATCTTCACCATGTCATCCATGCGGCCCAGGATCGTATAATTTCCGGCAGGATCAAGACTTGTGTAGTCCCCTGTCTTGAAGTAGGGCTTACCGTCTATGGTGATGAGCTCTGATCTTTCCTTATCATGAAGATAGCCACGAAAATACGGGAGATGAATGCACAGCATTCCCTCTTTCTCATCCTTTTCCCCGTTTTCATTTATGAGGATCACCTCAGTGTTTTTATCGGGCGTTCCTATAGGCGTTACGGAGTAGGGTCTGTCGATATCGAAGAAAAACGGGAGATATGCGATCTCCGTGGGTCCGTAAGCATTCCTTACCAAAAATCTGTCAATATAAAGATCCGACGCGATCTCTCCGGCAACATGAAGTACCTTAAGATCCATTCCGCCTATGCTCTCCAAAACCTTAATAAGAGTAGGAGGCATACAGGAGGCAGAGACATGCTGCTCCTTAAAATATTTAAGCAGTCCTGCCGGGTCCCGGACCAGCTCAAGCGGGATGATATGAAGCGTGCTTCCGGCCTGAAGTATCCCGACCATCAGATCGATCCCGCCAATATAGGTTTCCGGCGCCACATTCGCGTAATCGAGGAAATCCCATCTGTCGATGGCACGGTGGGTAGAGTCCATGATATAGCGATATATCCCGTATTCCTGTACTGCCCCTTTGGGCTTACCCGTACTGCCCGATGTATAGAAGATAAAGGCCATATCATGGGGGTCCGGGTCAGCCCACTGCTCCGGCGGCAGAGGTTCCTCCTTCAAGCCTTCCCGAAGGACTTCCCCGGTAATCGTGATCACCGCGCCGCTGTCCTTTATGATGTACTCTATCCTTTCGGCTCCCATAATTTCTTCCACACCAACCCAGGCACCTCCCACCATCATCGTTGCCAAACGACAGATAATGAAATCAAGCCCCCTGGGAGCCCGTATCGCCACCAGCTTCTCCCGGCCTACCTCCTGCTTCAAAAGCCAGGTTGCAAACCTCGCGGACATTTCCGAAAGGTCAGCGTAGCTTGTAGCCCGCGCTCCTCCACGGTCAACCACGGCTGCCCTCTCCGGCGTACTCTGAACATGTGAATAAAAACTTTCCAGAAAATTGAGCATTTATTCTTTTCTCCTCTGATATAGGGGATATCCCCCGGTGATGAATCGCCTGATAAGGCTCCTTAACGGCCGCAATATCTGTTCCATTAATGATGCCTTGTCCTTTTTCTTATAGGGGTGATCCCAAGGCTCATAGGCGACCACCTCCCCGGCTCCGTAGTAAGCCGCTGCCGACCTGTTATATGGACCATCCGGATAATCCTCATAATCTATATACCATTTAATGTACTCATCGATGGTACGGTCGCCGGCGATCCTCAAATAGAAGGGAGAGATCATGACCCTTGGGATGAGGGCCCTCTCATTTTCGGATGTATCGCGCATTATCCTTTCCTGCTCCTTTGTCTGCATATATAAATCCGAATCCGTAATAAGAGCCGCCGCATATTTTACAGCCGCGGTCACTCCAATGGCGGTATAGGATAATTTCTTAAGGGTTTCCACCAAAGATGCCGGGTTGTTTATAACTCTTCCTTCGATCGAAGCTGCAGCGGCACTCATGACAAAGGGGCCCGAAAGAAACGCTGCCCTGACAGGGAACTGTGGTGAGAACATCAGCACCGAGGGCACCAGAAGGGCTGCCCCCTCAAGGAGAAGGATGTATTTCGTGGTGTCACTGTTCATACCCTTATTGTTGAGAAAATAAAAGAGTACCGGAAGCTGCATAGGAATGGTACCCCTTAAGGTTTTCATAAAGCCGTTCTTAAAATGATGCTTGAACATCACTGAGGTATAGTTATATTCCACGGGAATTATTCCCGGGTCACTTAAATCCTCGGGAATAACATCACTATACTCTATCTCCCACTTATAGCGTTTGAAATTGCCGGGAGCCAGCATAAGCAGGGCATACCCTGCAAAGGCTGCTGCAAGCCCCCACTGCATAAAGCCGGCAGTCTCCCCCCGCTTATGGGACCTTAAAGTGGCCGCGGCGGACAGCACAAGAGCCGCACCTCCCCCTGCCTCATTGGAAAACCCGGCAAGAAAGCCCAAAAGAGCCATGACAGCCTTATTGGCGGTATACTCAGGATCGCGGTATTTCATGGCATAATGCAAAAGATAGGTATATTGAAAGATCCCCGGCCAGGAATAGTTCATGGCTCCCGTGGTCCACAGGGACGTGGCGGCAAGGTGGGGAGTTGACAAAAAATACCCCGCTCCCATCAGCGCCGTCAGGGGGAGAGACATCCCGGCCGGGCTTTTCCTTCCCCGTCCTCCACGAACACATAGGAGGAGCCACAAAACAGATACGCCGGTATTTAAGATGTCATAGAGCTTTTTATCATCCTTCATGAGGATGGCCTGATTCATGCTCTCTCCGATGATCCGGCCGCTCCATGTCATATAGTGGGTAGCCTGTGAACGCACAAGATCCTTTATGTTCCTGACCCTTCTGTATCTCTTTTTCCCGGGTGTCAGGTTACCGTGGTTCTTCCCGTCCCATATAAAGGAAAAGGGATAGTCATCTGCGATCTTCGGCACGGCACGGTTCATTATATACATCATGCCTCCGAAGGCTAACAGCCCAAGGACCCCGGCCGTCTTTTGTTTAGCGAAGTCTTTGAATTTCATTGCCTACCCTTTTATTATCTCCTTTATTTCCTCATCCTCATGCTCTCCGGCGGCCGGATCGTATACTATATGGGCTCCGCCTTCAACTCCGCTCATGATCGCGGTATAACTGCCATCCTTGATCCCGGTGATCACGTAGCTTTTCTTAACCCTGCTGTCCTTATCCACCGTAAATACGTAGCTTCCGTTATCATCGGCATACACACATTCATTAGGCACCCTCACGGAAGCCTGCAAGGTGTCAAGATCTATCACCACATCTGCCTCCATACCGACTATAAGCGAATCCGTTGTGAACAGGGAGACATACACCACCGCCTTGGCCTTGCCGGATGAATCCGCCTCGGCGTACTGGCTCACTGACTCTACCTTGCCCTTATACTCTGTTTCCCCGATGCTGATGCTTGCATTCTGGCCGATCCTGACGGATGAAATATCATATTTCGATACCATGAGCTTAACCCGGTACTCATCCGCCCTCTGCATTTCAAGAACGGGACTCCCCTTCTCCACTGTCGAACCGTCTCCCACCAGGCACTTGGTTATTACGCCGTCCGAAGGTGCCAGACATCCGTTGCCGGCCGCTTCAAGCTCATTCCTTGCCTGGGCAAGGGAGAGCTCATCAAGGGCCATCTTCTGCTCATTACCAAGAATATCATCATAAGCCCTTATCATTGACTGGGCAGTGTCCCTGTCGGTACGGGCTTCACTCCACATCCTGGTGACGGTTTCAAGATCATTCTGAAGAAGTATATACTGATTGTAGGTGTTTGGATCCATCCCCTCGATAGGGAGACATACTATATCGCGTTGACCTCTTGATATCGCCGAGTTCGTTTCGGCGATCCTGTCCTGGAGCCTCTTGGATTCTTCAATAAGCCTTGCCACATTTCCCGTATATTCAAGCAGCTCCGACTTTTTAAGTTCAGCCTCTATCTTGGCAAGCTCTGACTGGTAACCCGATACTTCATTCTGCATCTTTAATATATCATTCTCAATAACCTGCTTCTCCCTCTCTCTGTCATAATCATGGGCATATTTTCCCGAATCAAAGGCCATGATATTGAGCTTCAAGACTCCGTACACCGATTCACACTGGGCGATCTTTGCATTTGCGGCATTGACCTTGCTCTGATTGGATGCACGGCTGCTCTTTATGGCATCGATCATCTTCTGATCGTATTCGATATTTGTTTCAGCCACGTCCACCGCATACTGCTGTGTATCATCAACATATGTAAGGAGCAGATCCCCTTCACTGACCCGTTGCCCCGTCTTGACATGCTGCTCATCTACCCTTCCGCTTACATCCGCGTATATTGTTATCTTTTCATTACCCTCGACATTTCCCGTCATGTTAAGCTTAGGGGCCACCAGACCCTGATCGGCCGTCACCACTTCAAGCTCCTCAGGCATCATCGAATAATAGAGTCCTCCGCCTGCAACTCCCAACACTACCAGAATGATCACAATCGTTTTAATTACCTTTTTCACTTCTTATTCCACTCCTTTTAATGCTTCAACCATGTCTATATTCTTAACCCTTGACGATATCAGGGCATTTACCAAAACAGATAACCCAAAGGAAAACAGGATCATCTTAAGATAGGGCATATAACTCATGTCCACTATCAGTTCAGATGTGGGGTCCATCGAATCTATCAGAATATCGATATAATATAATCCAATCGGGATGCCTGTTAAAGTTCCAAGCCCTGTCAGTATAAGGTTCTGCTGCTGTAATATCCATCTTATCTTACCGGTGGGGAACCCAAGCACCTTCAGCGTGGCAACATCCCTTGTCTTCTCGATATACGACATCGTACCGGTATTGTACATTCCGGTAAAGCCCACGATCATACCGATTATTATGACGACTATGACCAGTTCGTTCATGCTGCCGGATGTCCTTTCGTAGGCACGTATCAATTCCTTCTTGGACAGGACTCCGCTGACCTCACTCCTGTCGGTTGCATATGATGTCGGAACAGTCATATCCGTATACACCGTTCCGGGTTCGAAATACCCTCCCAGCTTCTCAAAGCAGTTCCTGCTTATGATGATCCCCTGTACATCCGGAGATACGCAGAAATCAATGACTGGTACCGTAAATATCTTCTTCTCCGTAGGAAGACGGAAATCAACATTATCACCCTTCCTGATGTCCAATTCCTCCGCCGCCTTATGGCTTACAAGGGCTCCGTATTTAGGTATACTTAAGAACTCCCTGTCACTGTTCTCTACCCTGTACAGGTTCCCCTCATCGACGACCGTTACCGAAAAGAGCCTGTTATCAGTGCGGCTGATAAGCTCGGCATTCGTTACCATGACCATCTGCCCCTTATACTTTTTCGCGTAATCGTAGGCCCATGAATAACCGCTGCTGCCGGAAAGATTAATGGTATATTCGGCAGGCCTTAAATCGCTGTAGACCCAGTCAACCTGGGAACTGAGTATCTCATCGAAGCCGAAGGCTCCCATAAGCACAGATGAGCATATGGTCACACCGACTACACCCATTACCGATCTGAAACGGTTGATGTTAATATCCCTTAAGTTCCATCTGGTGGCAAAGCTTAGAAGCTTCCATATAAAGGTCTTCTCCAAAAAGCCGGCTCCTCCCGCCTTTGGAGTCTCCGGTTTCAATATTTCGGATGCATTCAGTACAAGCAGGGACCGGCAGGATAAATAATTGGCGATCCCGCTTGAAACAACCAGGAAAACAAGCACCAGCGGTACCGTATACGACATTTCCATCCGCCAGTCCGGAACCGAATAATAGTACCCGAAATCGTATATCAGCCAGTCTCCAAGCAGGTAATGACCGACTAAAAGCCCGAGGAGGCTTCCTGCGAGGGATATCACGATCGTATAGGATATATAGTGGCGGGTGACCGTCGCCCTGTTAAAGCCCAGGGCCTTAAGAGTTCCGATGACCAAACGCTGCTTGGCGGTAATCCTGGACATTGTAGTGATCGTACTTAAGAGCGCCAAAAGGATGAACATGGTGGGAAATATCTTGTTCATCGTATTGTTAAAAGTACAGTCTGACCGTTGGGTACTATATCCGCTTTCCTCATTCTTAAGGATGACGCTCATGGATGACTTGGATATACTGTCAAGTATCGAAAGCTTGGCCTCCGCAAGAGCCCTCTTGTCATCATCTGTAAGAAACATCTGATTGTCCACAGTTGCGATGTCAATGATAACATTCTCAAACACTATGTTATCATAAGGATATTCGGATGCGTCAAGAAAAGCATAGCAGTAATCCCCGTACTTCGTATCGACATAGGATTCATCGATCACGAAATAAACATGAGAGGGCTCATCAACTATGCCGACGACAGGTTCCGTGATACCTCTTCCGTCTATATCGATCTCAACCGCATCACCTACCGACAGGTTGTAGGCTTTTGCAAAATGTCTGTCTATCCAGATACCTCTTTTACCGGGGATAAACGGCTCGCCCTCGATAACATACAGCCTGTTTACATCATTTTCCTCAAGGAAATTAAGCTCGATCTTTTTATTGGCACAATTGGTGACCTTACCTTTAAGAGAGGTTCTTCTCTCGGCCTTCACGACATCCGTAAGCTTCTCAAGCTCGATGATATCTTCCCTTGTGAAGCCCTCGGAGGTAAGGGAGAGGTCGAAGAAGTCTGTTTCCTTGTAGTACCGGTCCGTTGATCTTAATCGTCCCTGGGTATCGGCATCAAAGCCTGCCAGCATAAAGAGCGCAAGGAAGCACATTATAAATATTGAAATAAACTGCACCGCATTGAATCTCAGATCACGGAGCATCTTTTTAAAGAGGTTCTTCTTCATCTATGCTACCAATCCAGATCAAACGCGTCCTTCGGACTCTCGTTTTTCTTCACTTCAACAACTGTTCCGTTCTTAACATATATTACCTTGTCCGCCACCTCGGCAAAGAGGCTGTTGTGGGTAACCATTACAACTGTCTTATTATGCACCCTGCTCTGATCCTGCAGTATCTTAAGGACTTCCCTGCCGGTGTTGGTATCCAGCGCTCCCGTAGGCTCATCACACAGAAGGAGCCTGGGTTGCTTGGCAAGGGCTCTTGCGATGGAAATACGCTGCTGCTGGCCTCCGGACATCTGGGATGGGAAGCTGCCCTTTTTATCGGCAAGTCCCACCATCTCTAGGGCCTTTAAGGGATCCATGATCTTGATCCCCAGTTCCTCCATAAGTGCCACATTCTCAAGAGCGGTAAGGGTCGGCACGAGATTGTAGAACTGGAAGATTATACCCACATCAAGCGCCCTGAACCTGCCAAGCCTGGCATCATCAAAGGAGGTTAATTCCTCGGTGCTGAAGAATATCTTCCCGCTTGTGGCCGCGTCAAGACCTCCCAAAAGGTTAAGCAGCGTACTCTTGCCTGCACCGGAGGGCCCGAGTATTACGGCAAGCTCTCCCTCGTCTATCTCAAGATTCACGTCATGGAGAGCTTCATATACAACGGAGCCTGTCCTGTATATTTTACCTACATTTTCGAATTTAATAAGTACTGACATGGTAATTCCTTTGTTATGGGTTCATTTTGTCACTAATATACATTTATACAACAAAATGCATGCTTTTTCAATTATGACTTATGATCCTGCCTGCTTTTATCCTGCTTCCACCCTTAGGCTTCCCGCAGTTCAATGTATCCGAAACAATCTGCTGTTTTTCACAAGGAATAAAGGGATGAGGTGGCCGCAAGTTCACAAAGACGTTCCCTTATTTGCCGATTCCCGGCCGACTCAAGGCGGGGATCGGCCTTGAGCATCTCATCTGCCTTCCTTGATGCCCTGATAAGTACCTCTGAATCACTGTATATATCCGCAAGCTTAAACTGCATCTCACCGCTCTGTCTTATGCCGAAGAGATCACCGGGCCCGCGCAGCTTAAGATCTTCACCTGCGATAAAGAAACCATCATTGGACTTATTAAGTATATCAAGCCTCTCCCTGCTTTTTTCGGATTCATTGCAGTCTATAAAGATGCAGTAAGACTGGGCATCCCCTCTTCCTATCCGGCCCCTGAGCTGATGGAGCTGCGCAAGACCGAACCTCTCGGAATTCTCTATCATCATAACCGTTGCATTGGGAACATTTACACCTACTTCTATTACAGTAGTGGAAACAAGGACATCTATCTTCTTATTCAGGAAGTTCTTCATTATCTCGTCCTTTTTAGCCGCTTTCATCTTCCCATGTAGGTATTCTATCCTTATGCCTTCACTCATTCCCGCCCTTATCTCGTCGGTATAATTGACAACATCCTTAAGGTCCGTACCTTCACTTTCTTCTACCATCGGACAGATAACATATGCCTGATGTCCCTTCCTTACTTCATTCTCTATAAACTCATAGGCCTTATTCCGAAAACCGGTTCCCACCACACAGTTCTTAATCGGAAGCCTTCTTGCAGGCAGCTCATCTATTACGGATATATCAAGATCGCCGTATAGCATTATGGCCAGGGTCCTGGGTATCGGCGTCGCGCTCATTACAAGCACGTGGGGCATGCATTTATTACCCTTGGCCGTCAGCGTCTCCCTCTGTCTTACACCGAACCTGTGCTGCTCATCCGTGACCACAAGGGCCAGATCGTTATAGATGACCTTCTCCTGAAACACGGCATGAGTACCAATGATAAGTTTAACCTCTCCGCTCTCTATCCTCTCATATGCCTTCCTCTTCTGAGCCTGAGTCATGGACCCTGTGAGCAGACATGCGGGGATCATGAGTCCGTTTGATTCCGCAAGCTTTACAAATGAATCCATATGCTGCCCGGCAAGTATCTCGGTAGGTGCCATTATTACAGACTGATACCCGTTAAGGGCCGCCGTAATGCATGCCAGAAAAGCGATTATGGTCTTTCCGCTTCCCACATCTCCCTGCACCAGCCTGCTCATGGAGCTGTTGCGGGTAAGATCGTCCTCCACCTCTTTAAAGGTGCGAAGCTGGGCGGATGTTAGTTCATAAGGAAGAGAGCTTATAAGCTCTCCCACCTCTTCTCTTTTCTTTATTTCAAAATCATTCTTTGCCTTACCGTTCTCCTCCTTAAGGAGCTTAAGCCTTAATATAAATAGAAGAAATTCCTCAAACACGAGCGCTTCCCTTGCCTTTTTGAGGGAATCCATATCTTTGGGAAAATGAATTGTTCTTAAAACGTCCTTCTTAAGCATTCCGGATACGGTATCATTATCATCGATAAGATCAAGGACCTGCTTTATTGATTTTCTTAATGAATTGTTGGAAAGCCCCTTTGTCAGAGGATATATGGGCTGAAGCGTATCCTTGAGCCCTTCGTATTGTGAAGGCGTAAAGACAAGCGGCTGTTCCATGGAATAGGATGAGCCTGACCGCTTCAGGGTACCGGCAAAAATGTATATGCTTCCCTTTTGCAGGGTTTTTGTAAGATACGGCATGTGGAACCACACCGTATTGACAGTATGTGGTCCCGATAGGGCCCTGCAGCTAACTACAGCCATCCTTCCCGCTCTTCTGAGTAATGGCCTCGTCTCGATCCTTACACTTAAAAATACGAACTTCCCCTCCATATCTTCCCTCAATTGAAGAGGTGATCCATATTGCATGTAATCTCTGGGATAATAATACATAAGGTCGCCATATGTATATATGCCGACCTTATGATATAAAGCTTCGGTTTTATCACCTATGCCCTTGAGATTTTTAATGTCGATATTTTTATTCATGAGTTCCTCATCATGATCTTATTCAACACTGACCACATAATAATATATGGGCTGGCCTCCAAAGTGCATTTCAACATCACACCTCGGGAACATTTGCTCCACTCTTCTGCAATAATCCGCCGCATACTGCTCATCGGTATCCTTGCCGTAATAAATGCTTATGAGCTCGGACTCATCATCTACCATATTCTTAAGCATCTCTATGGATGTTTCATTTATGTCTTCACCTACTGCAAGGATATCCTTGTCGCCTATGCCCATGATGTTCCCCTGCCTGATCTCCTTGTCATTTACCACCGTATCCCTTACGGCATAAGTCACCTGACCTGTCTTAACATCGGCAATGGCTTCCTTCATAACCTTATCGTTGCTGTCGGCACTGTCACCTATGGTATAATTGATAAGCGCCGTAATACCCTGCGGCACGGTTCTTGTAGGTATAACGTATATCTTCTTGTCTTCAACCATGTACTGGACCTGATTGGCTGCCATTATTATATTCTTGTTGTTGGGAAGGATGAAGATATTATCCGCATTTATCTCCTTTACGGCTTCCAGCATGTCCTCTGTTGACGGATTCATTGTCTGGCCGCCCGAAATAACCTTATCCACGCCGAGACCCTTGAATATCTTATCCAGTCCCTCACCCATGGATACCGAAATAAAACCTATATCCTTCCGTATTTCCTCGGTTACACCTCCTGCGGGCTTTACGGGTTCTTCATTCACCTGAGCTTTATCCGGGGATTCCTCTGCATTCTCATCCTTTATCTCTTCGTAGGTAACGATCCCGTGATTCTTGGCTCCAATCCTGAAGAGCTTCTCCTGATGCTCCTCCCTCATGTTGTCTATCTTGATCCTTGTAAGAGAGCCGAATGTAAGCGCCTTCTGTATGGCAAGTCCCGGGTCGTTCGTATGAACATGAACCTTACAGTAATCCTCGTCGGCGACACATACTATCGAATCACCTATAGATTCGAGAAAATTCTTGAAATCCTGCTCATTCTTGGCGTTAAAGACCTTATCCAGCATTATTATGAACTCAGTACAGTAACCGAATTCGATCTCAAAATTAGCCTGTACTTCCAGGCTCTTCTCGCTCGTGATAGAAGGCATTGCGTCTTCATCCACCGTAAAGGTAACCTCGTTACCCATATAGGCCTGATATGCACCCTTAAGGATCTCAACAAGTCCCTGTCCCCCGGAATCAACAACACCCGCCTGCTTCAATACGGGAAGCATTTCGGGGGTCATCTTAAGCACTTCCTCTGCACGCTCCACAAGAATCCTTAAGAATTCACCCATATCCTCGGTCCCGGCGCATATCTCCGTCGCCTTCTCGGATATCCCTCGTGCCACCGTAAGTATCGTTCCTTCCTTAGGCTTCATGACAGCCTTATATGCCGTTTCCACAGCCTTATTGCAGGCACCGGCAAGGATCGGAATGTCTATTTCCTCCTTATCGATTATTCCCTTAGTAAATCCACGAAGGAGCTGTGATAAAATTACTCCCGAATTACCTCTGGCGCCTCGAAGAGAACCTGAAGATATGGCCTTGCACAAAGGTTCCATCTCTATAAGCCCCATCGAAGCCACATCCCTGGCTGCCGTCATGATCGTCATCGTCATATTTGTTCCGGTATCCCCATCCGGCACCGGGAATACGTTAAGTTCGTTTATCCAGCCCTTCTTAGCCTCAAGAGCCTTGGCACCTGTCAAAAACATCTTTGAAAGTGTTTTTGCGTCAATCCTGTTCGAATTCAATTCAATGATCCTCCTGTCAATCTATAACCCTGACACCTTCAACAAAGATGTTTATCTTCTCGATATTAAGTCCCGTGAATTCTTCAACCTTATATTTAACATTGCTTATCAGGTTATCGCATACGGTTTTAATGCTTACACCGTAAGCAACTATAACATGGAAATCAAGCGTAAGCTGGTTGTTCTTAAGTGTTACGTTTATTCCTCTGGTGATCTTCTCCTTCTTAAGAAGCTTCACGATGCCGTCGGTCATGTTAACTGCGGCCATACCGACTATACCGAAGCACTCTACGGCAACGGAACCGGCATACTGGGCAATAACTTCCGTATCTATACTGACACTGCCTACCTTGGTCTTAATATAGCCCTTCATAAAACCCCTCCTTTATGGAATGTACACATACACCCATTTAGTATACACTGTTTCCCCCAAAAAGAAAATGCCGATTTTTCATTCTTTTATATAATTATGCTTGCATTTATAAAAAACATCTGTTAGAATACATCTTGTTGTGAATATCGACAGCGAGTATGATAATGACTGTATAAGGAGGTGCGGACCGATGGCAAAATGTGATATTTGTGGAAAAGGCGTTCATTTTGGCAACAATGTAAGTCATTCACATATAAGATCCAACAGAATTTTCAATGCAAATGTTAAAAGGGTTAAGTGTAAGGTTGACGGAACCCCGAGAAGACTTCATGTATGTACCAGTTGCCTTAAATCAGGTAAGGTTGAACGGGCTTAATTAAATAAGGAGACAGGGGACGGTTCTCCGTCTCCTTTTTTTATTTCTGTTTTTATATTCGGAAAAAGAGACGGCAAACAAATGCCGTCTCTTTTCTTCTGTTTTAAAATTGCTCCTTCAGTATTGCATACTCTTCATTAATTACCTGAACGGTCTCATTATCTCCGTCCATGTTATCGGGATGGAATATCTTCAACAAGTCCCTGTACCTTTTCTTAAGTGCCAGTACATTATCCACACCGTTGAAAAATACACCTGTATTGTAGGCCGATACATGCACCGATCCGTTCCCGCCGGTACCGGTTGTTGCAAACCTGCTTCTGTATTTCTCCTTCTCGGTCTCGAAGTCCTCTCTTTCCTTACACAGTGTCCTGAATCCACCCTCAAGGATCTCAAGCTTCTGTTTAAAAAGGACCTTCTCGGTCGCCAGTGTCTTCGATTCAAGCTCAGTTCTTCTGGCCTGTTCGGAAACCGTTGCCATTATAATGTTTCGTTCCGCTTCAAACTTCTGCTTCTTTTCTTCGAACTCCTGCTTTTCCTTCTCAAATGACCTTCTGGCATATTCCAACCGCTGACTCTCTTGCAAAAGCCACAGCTTTATCGATGCCATGTCTTCTACAGAAATATTCTGTGCAATATCCATTTTTGTCCCCTTATTATTTATAATCCCTTAAACTACACATAGTGCATCTTCCCCTTCGAAGCACCATATACTGTATTATAAATAACCTTGTTATTTTTTTCAAGGGGTTTTTAAAAATTTATGTAATTATTTTATGGAAACCACTTTACTTCCCGTCAAAGGCTGCGTCCCTTACCTCGTCATCGGATAATTCATCTTCATTTCCATTACTTACGAACTTGTTTACAAAATCAGGTACCATGTCAAGTATCTTGGTCATGCTGTCCTGATTTTTTATGTTCACAAGTCTTGTTGTTCCGTTCTGGATCACAAGGACCGCTGACGGTGTCATTTTCCCGGTAAGGCCTCCGGCTCCGTTAGCCTTCTTCTCACCTCTGAAATCCCCGGCCCCAATGCCAAAGGAAACATCCACAAAGGGAACTATGATGGTGTCACCTATCACCGTAGGTTCTCCCACAACCGTTTTACTTGAGAGAAAACCATCCATTCCGCTAAGCATTGAATCAACAACTTCCTTGAAATTACCTGCCATTACCGTTCTCCTTCTTCATTATCCTTATTAATCTCTTCACCTTTTTGTTAAAATACAGGGCTGCAATGGTTTTTACAAGAACAAATATATATACCCTGCCCTTAAGGGTAACATCAAATTTAAGAACACTCTCCTCAAAATCGGGGTTAAGCTTAAGTCCCGGACCGTAAAGCGGATAAGCTATCGCTGCCGCCGCAAGGACCCTGCCGGTGTCGGCCGGATCCCCGGCCCCGTAATCCACAGTTCCCATGATCTTTCTCGGACGTATACTCTTAAGGAGTGACCTGCCCTTCTTAAGGATAAGCTCAACGGCCTGTCTGTTTGAAGCATCATTGGACAGTGCGTCAATATAGTATTCCGCTTCCTCCGCTTTTGCTCTAAGACCCTTAAGGACACCGCTTACCTTATCATATAACCCCTTAATCCTTTCAAAGAGATCCTGCTTAACATTCTTATCCCCTGTGTTCTCATCCCGGCCGTGTGATATTATATCCTCCGCCGCAGATTCCTTATCCGAATGATCCTCCACCGGAATCCCCTTGGGATCTATAATGCTTTCCCTGAAGACATCTTTCGTATCGTCATACTCCGTAATTGTGTACTCTGCTTTTGTCTTACCGTTTCCCTGTCCCTTGCCGGATTCCCTGTTCGATGTCTCTTTGGTTCTTTTCTTAAGTTCTCTTCTTTCCGCCCTGAGCTTCTTTTTTTCTTCCTTCTCTTCCCTGCTTCTTAAACGGATACCGAGCACCCTTATCGTTAATCCTCTTGCTTTTTCACCGTATTCATAATCAGCCTTAAGGATCTTAAAAAGCCATGATGCACCTGCTCCCGCCCTTAATAAGCTGCCCTCATCCCTCTCTTTAACACCATATCCTTTATACCTTACCGGTACAAAAAGTACAAGAAGTATAATAAAAAGGATCAGAGAAAGAATGGCAAGCAGGACTATACCGATTATCTTCAGAATAAAAAGAATGGTCGTAAGCATCAGCCCTTCCCCTCTGCAAAGTAATCCCTGATACCCTCGTATCCTCCGGTTCTTTCGTGATGCGCCGTCACTATCCTGCCGACTATTTCGTATGCCTTCCTTCTGCTCTCGGCAAGTCCGATGACCAGATGATCCAAATGTCGTATCCTTCTTATCTTAAACATGGAAGCATGCATGATATTAAACATATCTCCCGGTGTGTCCGACAGGGTTATTACAAAAAGCCCTGCCATACCGGCCCCGAGCTTAAGCTTCCGTTTTATCTTACTTAGATTTTTCTCTGTAGTATCAGTCAGATACAGGTCTTTGTAATATTTGATCATAATACACACCTTATACAGGATTATATCATAGCAGACCTTTATTTTGTAGTGTCATATATCCTATTTTACATGATTTTGGTTGACAATAATTTATTATATTTTTATACTTTAATTATGAGGTGACGTCTATGGAGTTGATTGCTACGGTTGCTCTTAAACCGGGTATGGAGGTTGCGGAGGACGCAACCGATTATAAGGGGAACCTTTTGGTCAAAAAAGATACTGTGCTCGACAAGCTGACCATCCAGAAGCTTTTGGTGAGCCCAATTAAGTGCATCCAGATCAAGGAGGATGAGGACAGGGTACACACATATTTTGAGAAGATCAAGGTCAGTAAGGCATTCCAGAAGTTCGAGGAGATCTACTTTGCCAACTTTACCGCCTATAAGGTGGCTCTGGATTCCTTCATATTAAAAAGGGTCCCACCCAATAATAATGATCTTCTTGCAATAATCGATCACATCTTTACTCCTTTTGAACACAGCCGGACAACGATACTTGACATGCTGGCTGTCCTTGAAGTGAAGGACAGTGATCTTTTGTACGCTCACGGGTTAAATGTTGCTCTTATATGCCGCTATACGGGCAAGTGGTTCTCCCTCTCCGATGAGGAATTGCAGACGCTTATCCTCTGCGGCTTTTACTATGACATAGGCAAGTTCAAGCTTCCCAAGGACCTTATCTTCAAGCCCGGTAAGCTCACAGACGAGGAGCTTGCCATTATGAGGACGCATCCCGTCCATTCCTATAACCTTATCCAGAATCTTAACATGGATATCAATATCAAGCTTGCAGCTCTTATGCATCACGAACGTTGCGACGCAGCCGGATATCCCCAGCGCCTTCCGGCTGACAGGATCAATAAATTTGCCAAGATAATCTCTATAATAGACGCTTATGATGCAATGACATCCTACAGGGCCTATCGCGATCCCTTATGTCCTTTTAAGGTAATAGAGATTTTCGAACGGGACGGCCTTGAAAGATACGATGTGGCCTATTATCTTACCTTCTTAAGCAGAATGGTTGAGGAATACATAGGCAAGGAGGTAATGCTAAACGACGGAACCGAATGCTCCATCGTTTTGATAAACAAGAACAATCTGTCACGTCCCATGGTTCGTACAGAAAACAATTATATCGACTTAAGCCAGAACAAGAGCCTCTATATAGAGAAGCTGATCTGATCATTTACCATTAAAATAATCATCAAAGACCATGCGTGCAATGGGAACGGCTGTATCACCGCCCGAGCCCCCGCCTTCGACAATGACGGTTATCGCAACCTGCGGGTCATCGAAGGGGGCGAATCCCGCGAACCACGCGTGGCTTTTTGTTTTGTCCCTGGAATATTCCGCAGAACCCGTTTTACCTGCGGCCTCATATCCCACGGTTCCCTGAAGCTTCGAACCCGTACCGTTAAGTACAACACCTCTCATAAGCTCCCTTAAGCCTGCGGCCTCATCCTCGCTCATAAGACGTCCGTATTCCCTGCTCTTATAATCCTTGATCACAGCTCCCCCGGCAGTCTTTACGGAATCTATCACCATCGGCTCCATTAGTACTCCCCGGTTTGCCACGGCCGAGGTTATCATTGCCATATGGATCGGGGTTATCTGGGTTTTACCCTGTCCGATACCGGTCTGGATAAGATCAGCCGAATCCGAGTCACCATCAAGCTTCACTGTGCTCTGTTTATAGCTGAAGGGACATGGTATGGAGCTGTTGAACAGCAGCTCATTGCACGTAGCTGCGAATTTACCCTTGTCAAGTCCCGAACTTATATTGGCGAAGGATGAATTGCATGATTTTGCGAAGCTTAGTCCCAGATCCATGTGCCCGTGATTCTGGCCGTGGTAGCAGTTGATGTCAACTCCGTCATATTCGAAATGCCCCGTGCAGTCGAATTCATATGAAGCTGCATTCTCGTTCTCCCTTAAGTACTCAAGAGCGGTAACGATCTTGAAGGTGGAACCCGGCGGATACAGGCCCTGTGTTGCCCTGTTCAACAAGGGGCTGTTCTCTGTATCGGCATTGATATCGTCCCATATATCGTCAATGTTATTCGGGTCGAAATCAGGCTTACTTACAAGTGCGAGTATATATCCGGTCTTAACATCCATCAGCACAACAGCTCCCTTTCTGTCTCCAAGGGCGGATGCGGCTGTTTCCTGCAGGGAAGTATCAAGGGTGGTGACAACCGTATCACCGTGATTCCTGACCCCGCTTAAATCATTTTTTATCCTGTCAGCGAAGAAGTCAGAGCAGTTAAGCAGCTTATAATTGGCCATTGCTTCCACACCGATGCAGCCCTGAGCCATAAAACCGACCGCATGAGCAAATACATTACCGTAAGGATACTCACGCACGGTGCTTCCGTCTTCCCGGGTCACTGTCCTTGCAAGCACCTGACCGTCACCGGACATAATGCTCCCGCGTACCGTCCTCTCTTCAAGAAGCTCTCCCCTCTTAATGTTATATGCGTTGTTTATAACGCTGTCGCTCTTAAATGCGGTAAAATAAATAATATAACCTATCAGAGCGACAAAAACAGCTGTAAAAACATAAGTTATAAAGAGTATCTCGTTATTTGTCTTTTCGTTATCATCCCTTATCCTGCTCTTAAACATAATAACTTAAACTCCATCTGTGTTTGAACTTCTTACGGACACATAAAGGCCCTGAATGACCGAAAACATTATAAGCGAAACCATAATGGAATTACTCCCGTAGCTTACAAGCGGCAAGGTCACGCCCGTAAGAGGGATGAACTTGGTAACACCTCCGATGGTGAGAAAAACCTGAAACCCGTATGTGACGGCAAATCCCACTGCTACAAGCTTATAAAACAGATCGTTAAACCTCATCGCTATGTTCATGAACATAATAAAACAACTGATACATACTAGTATCATACCTATTGAAAAGATAACACCGAATTCTTCGGATATCGCGGCAAAAATAAAATCGGATTCAACAACCGGTATCCTGCCGGGGGTTCCGCCAAAAAGGCCCATTCCCTTAAATCCTCCGGTTCCTATGGCAAAGAGTGACTGGGCTATCTGATAACCGTAATCCTCAATATTGCCAAGGGGATCCTGCCATGCAAGAACCCTGATCCTTACATGGGAAAACATGATGTAACCTGCGACAGAACCAAGTGCCGCCCCCGCAAGTCCTCCGAAAAGATACCGGTAACGTCCCGTGGCCACGAATACCATTACGGTAAATACCATAAAGAATATTATGGCAGATCCAAGATCCTTGGACGCGACGAGAAGAAGCACATGGATGGCGGATACAACTGCAGCCATCATAAGGCGTTTCTCTGACTTGGAGCATGTTAGGATCCCGGCTATCGAAAAGACGAAAATGATCTTAACGAATTCAGATGCCTGTAAAGATACCCCGCCTATCCTTATATTCAGCTTGGAACCGTTAATGGCCCTGGAAAAAACAAGCACAAAGGTAAGTGATGCCATACCTGCGATGGCAAACAGCTTATAGAATCTTCTAAGCCGCTTAAACCGTTTAAGAACAAAAGGGATAATAAGAGCAAGCAGGGCCGAAAAAAGGACCACCATCAACTGCTTCCTGGCTTTATTGTAATTCAGCCGTGCCAGAATTATAAAGCCAATGCTCATCAGCATACACATATTATTGACAAGAAGCTTGTTTGCCTCAGGATACAGCTTCCGGTAAAGTAATATCAATGCCCACAGGATCATCTGGCTCAGTCCGTAAAATCCCGGGATATTGACATCCCCTGTCTTTATCCATATTATCCCGAAGGATATAAGATAAATAAGGGACATCGCCACAACCTGGAAAAGATATATACCGTCCCGTTCCTTCTCCGATGAATATCGGAATACATAAAAGCACTGGAAGGCATATACGACCATGAGAACCATCAATATGTAATTGGAAAAGACATAAATGATCGTTTCCAATCACTCTACTCCTCTCTTAAGGTGTAAAAGCGTGCGTTTAATATTTACTTCGCGGGTTTCTCCCCGCATAAAGGCTTTATAGAAATCCAGTATCCTTTCCGCTTCCTTAATGCCTTCCACCGTGAAATGAATCCTGTATGAACAGGGACTGATCCTTGCCGGGATCTCCTTTTTCGATACTATCATTGTCGGAACACAATTAAATATCGTGTTGTAGCATTCGCCGCAGCTTCTGACAACAGGAAAGTCATTTCCGAACCTGTCCCTTATATGGGATATACCATTATCTTTTATACATTTATCAAGAGTCTTCTGAGTACATTGAGCCGATATCATCATGGGCGCCCGTCCGTAAAGGATAAATTCCCCATACCCTATATCAAGATGATTCAGCTCACCGGCGTTAAGCTCCACCGGATAAGTAAGAACATCTATACCCTGCCCATGTAATGTACAGGCAGCACGGTCATTGGTGCAGTACAGATGCACATCCCCCGTCACCACGCCCTTGAAGCCAAGCTTCTTAAGATAATACAGGCTCTCATAATTATCTGTTATAATGCCGTCAACAGTGCCTTCCGATAATATATCGTCAAGCTTCCTGTTTCTTGCAAAAAAATCGTTTCTTATAACCGGAGGCAGGGAAAGAAAAAACATCATCCCCTTTTCGTGAAGTCGCTCTGACGTTTCTCTTATAAGCTCCTCATTTAATCCATTGCCTCCGCTGCAAAATTCCTTGATATCCGCAGAGACCACATCAGCTATTCCCGAATTCAGGACCGTATCGAAAAGCTTAAGCGAATCAATCCTTATATTTACAAGCGGTGATCCCTTACCGGTATTCTTAAATCCCGTGGTCCCTTCCCGCTCACCCCTATATCCGCCGGTCTTTACCATGATATCACTCCTGCGTTTATAAGCCTGTGTCAGCTTTTCGCCAAGCAGAGTAAAGGCCTGTCTTCTTAAGGAATTCAGGGCTGATACCGGAATAAAGATATCATTCCCGTGATCGATACTCAGTTCTTCAAAACAAAAAGGCGTATCACCTGTTTTTATTAATTGCTTTCTGATATCAGCTTCACCGGTGGGTTGCTTCAATGCGCCATCCACGGGATCTCCCAGACATTCAACCGCATTATCCCCGCATTCAACCTTTATATACAGGGGTTCATTAACGTAAGCCCTTACATATCCCCTGCAGCTTAACTTCTCCTCCCCTTTTGTATATTTTTCAAACAGGATTTTCATCCTTTTATCATCGGCGGAATCATAACAGGGCTTACTTACGGTTATCATGTCCCGCCCGTTATGCTCATGGTAATACCCCCTGCAGTGTCCGCTCCTTGTGTATAATTCATCAAGCTCTTTAAGCTCCTTAAGATCAACCTTGTATTCATCCGTCTTACTGCCTTGACACAGGGACATGTACCGGTCTATGTATTTCCTGTATATCCCTGTTACTCCCGCAACATATTCCCTGCTTTTCATTCTCCCTTCTATCTTAAAGGAAGAAATACCGGCTTCGATCAGCTCCGGAAGTATTTCAACCGTTGAAATGTCCCTGGCACTGAGAATATATCTGTTATCATACGGAAGCCTGCATGGACCGGCGCACCTCCCCCTGTTGCCGCTTCTTCCGCCTGCAATACTCGAAAAAAGGCACTTGCCGGAATAGGAATAGCACAGGGCGCCGTGTATGAAGCATTCAAGCTCCATACCGGTCTCATCATATACAGCCTTTATCTCCTTAAGACTTAACTCCCTGGCCGGAACGACCCTGCTTATACCCATATCCTTAAGAAGCCTGACTCCCTCCTTCCCCGTTACAGCCATCTGAGTGCTGGCATGAAGGGGAAGCCCCGGAAACCATTCCCTTAAGGCGCTTATCACTCCCATATCCTGTACGATGATCCCATCGATCCCTTCTTCATAAAGGGGGCTGATATAATCATAGAGTTCCTTGATTTCGTTATTCTTAAGAACCGTGTTTACCGTAAGGTAGAGCTTCCTTCCGCGGACATGGGACAGGTCTATGGCCTCCCTGAGCTCATCCTGTGAAAAGTTGGCGGCATAAGCCCTTGCCCCGAACTTATTCCCTCCCAGATAAACAGCGTCAGCCCCTGCCTTAAGGGCAGCGATAAAGCATTCGCAGTCACCTGCCGGGGCCAGTAATTCGATTTTTCTCATTTGTCCGTTCTTATCCATGTTACAGTTAAAAATGAGGGGCTGTCATTGACAGCCCCGTGAAAATCATATTTTGGATAATTCCTTCTGATAATCCTTTATCATCTTATCCTTACTCTCCATCTTTATCTGCGCCGCGATCAACTCGTGCTTGATATCATACAGCTCCTTATCCTTGGCCTCAAGCTCCTCCGTCAATTCCTCAAGCTCCTTCTTGGCCTTGAAATAGTCATCCGCCACATTAAGCTGTATCAGAACATTCTGCATATCAAGAGGCTGTCTTCTGAATGAATCCACCTTCTCGTATTCGGCTATCTTACCGTTTATATATGCCGCAACCTTCTGAAGGTATTCCTCACTCTCGTAACCGCTTAAACGAATGACCTTACCGCCGATAATAACTTCCGTATCATTCTTCGAAGACATAGTCATTCACCCCTGTTATTGTGCTGCTGCATATCTGGCCTTGTTGTAATTCTCGTAGTATTTAACCTGCCAATGCACCGGAACATCTTTACCTTCCTCAAGATAATGATCCTGATTGTAGATGGGATCATCCTTACCGCCGTTCTGATAGTATCCTACAGCTATGAAGAAATCCTCACCGTCGATCTTGCCGTCATTGTTAAGGTCGGAAATGGTACGATCCCTCATGTCATCCCTGATATAGATGTATTCGATAGGTTTCTTGTCGTAGGAAGCCCAATTGGTGCCGAGTGCCGAAGCATATGCTGACTTCTTCTGATCGGCAAGAGCCTGTTTGTTATTATAATCAGCAATCTGAGCATTAAGCTGTACGTTAAGTGCATCTATCTGGGCTTGAACGGCCGGACTTACTGCAAGCTGGGTCTGATAGCCTGCTATTGCGGCCTTGGTATTGTTTACTGCCGTCAGTGCCGCGTTCGCAATGGTCTGAGCATTATCGTATGCCAGCTTGGCCGCCTGCATGGCGTTTACATCCTGAAGCGCCGTGTAAGCCTTGTCGGCATTGTCCTCAACCGTATACTTACTCTGGCAATCCTTCACGAAACTGTTGGCGTCATTGAGCCTGCTGAGCTTGATCTCAACCTGACCCTTGGCAACCTGAAGTTCATTTACCGCATTTAAGTAATCGTTTCCTGAATTAATGCCTGCTGAAATGAATGAATTGAGCCTGGCCTGCTTCTCAGCCAGTACAGCCTTGGCCGAATTAAGTTCCGCTGCTGCTGCGGACTGCTGCGCCTTTGCCTGATTAAGATAAGTTACCGTACAGGGCAAAGCATCAGCCCTAACGGTTGTGGGTACGCCGAATGCCAAAGCCGCAGCCAGACATACTGCGCCTACCCCTATTAATTGTTTCCCTTTCATATACTCGTCCCCTTTCTTATGTGACAAATAAAATTACCCACATATAATTATAGCAAATATTTTTATCTTGTCATCAGAAAAATTCTTAATTTTAAAAAAAATCATATTTTAATATTTATGTAACATTTATTTATTCTTCGGCTTTATCCAAAGCCAAACCAAAGTGGTCATAGGCAGCCTTGGCCGCCACCCTTCCTCTTGGCGTCCTGTTTATAAAGCCGTTCATGATAAGGTAGGGCTCGTAAACATCTTCAATCGTTCCCGAATCCTCACCTATTGCGGCTGCTATTGTATCAAGCCCCACCGGTCCGCCGTCGAACTTGTTTATCATGGTCATGATATAATTCCTGTCAATATGATCAAGTCCCATTCTGTCAACATCCATAAGATCAAGGGCCTGCCTGGCCACATCATCTGTTATATCACCGTCAAACCTGACCTGGGCAAAGTCACGCACCCGCTTCAGAAGACGAT
>DFKQ01000094.1 GCA_002373875.1 Lachnospiraceae bacterium UBA3641 | reverse complement strand
TCACGGTTGGCAAGATAATCGTTAACCGTGACAACGCAGACGCCCTTGCCTTCCAGAGCGTTAAGGTAGGCCGGCAGAGTACACACAAGGGACTTGCCTTCACCTGTCTTCATCTCGGCGATACGGCCCTGATGAAGGATGATACCACCGATTATCTGCACCCTGTAGTGCTCCATGTTAAGGACCCGCCTGGCTGCCTCGCGCACGGTAGCGTAGGCTTCCGGCAGTATATCGTCAAGGGTGGCCCCGTCATTTAAGCGGGCCTTGAACTCCCTCGTCTTATCCTTAAGTGCCTCATCCGAAAGGGCCATCATGGAATCACGCAGCGACTCTACCTTGTCAACTATCGGGTTGATGAGCTTAAGCTCCCTCTCCGAATGAGTTCCGAATATCTTGTCTATAATCTTCATGTATGATCATTCTCCTACTAAATTCAGTATATAACCACTCGAAATATTAATATAACAGATTTTAGGATTATAATCAATTGATACACTTGTAAATATGTACAGTTTTGATATAATGATAAAGAAAGAGCGGTAACCCCGTTTGATCATTTAGCTGGTAAGAAAATAACCGCCCAAACGGTCAGGTTTCGGGGCGGTTATTTCTTTATCTTGACTACCAAGGTGATTACAGCTATCAATACAATAGTATACGTAAACAAGTCACTATAGCTTACCATTGGCATCACCTCCCTGCATACACAGGGCTACCGCTCCAAAAGCCATAGTCAAACACTTTCTTTGCTTTCTACATCCTTCTCAGAACAAAATGCAACTCTGAAGAAAATTCACTCTCATCAAGCACGAGCTGCAGTTTATCCATAAGAGGTGTGAACTTCTCTGCAAACATATCCGCGAACTCCTCATTACCGTTTTTCCTCATGGATACGCTTATGAACCTGTAAAGGTCATTTATGTCCGAGCCGAAACGCCACTCGTAAGCCACCTCAAAGCCTATGGATTCAGCCATCACCTGTATTGATTCATTGGTAAACAGGTGTGTATGGGTTCCACCCATATGACGGTTATAGCAGTCCTGGAAGGCAGTCTCGAAGGCACATGAGAATGAGAACATGGGCACCGATGCATACAGGTACTTAATGTTCTCATTATCCCTTATCGCATCTAAGTTCTCACGAAGATGTATGAGATGTTCAAGCACTCCGATGGCGGAAATAACGTTGGCATCCGTCTTCTTTATATAGTCGATGGAATCCGTAAGCCCCACATGCTTAAGGAAGCTTCCCGTCCCGTCACCGATCATGGCATTGCCATGCTCAACCTCTGTTGCCGATACCTCGATACCCTTTGACTCTATCCCGAATGAATGCATGGCTGCAACGAAATAGCCGCAGCCTGCTCCTATATCAAGGTCCTTTATATCCTCTCCGCCGATGCCGTCCTTCTTAAGACAGTCAATAAGGAACTGAGCCTTTGGAACATAGATCATGTTCATGCGGCGGTCGTAATTCTCCTTATCCTTCATGGAGTAATTCTTCGAATAATCATCCTCCACATATACCTTGGAGGCAAAATCATCCGTATCCTCGTGCGCCGAGTTAAGATGACCGCACCTTCCGCAGACGATATAGTCGATATTATGGGATTTAACTCTGCCCCCGAAGATTCTCTCCTCGTGCCGTAGGGGAGCCCCGCATATCTTGCAGACCTTCCTTACCGGCTGGGCATTTATGATATCCGCCATGCCATCCGCCATTTTAAGCATGCCGTCATTATTATTGAAGAAGTTCTGCTTGAGTGAGTTAAGGTCACCGAATGACTTTCCGTATTTTTTTTCTGACATATTTTCTTCCTATCCACCATCTTCAAAAGAACGTCCGTACCATTCGGCACGGACGTTCTTTATCGAAAGATCAATACTTCATTGCTTCTTCTTCACCGTTTACAACCGCAAGTCCGCCCTGCGCAAGTGCGAGGAGCTCATCCTCTCCGGGATATACAGTAAACGGAGCGATCCATTCACAGCGCTTCTTAAGTCCGGCTACCACATATTTATCATATGCTATTCCGCCGGTAACCACTATCTGATCGACCTTGCCTTCGAGCACACAGGCCATGGCCCCGATATTCTTGCTTATCTGAAGGATGAAGGCATCCCTTACTTCAGCTGCCTTCTCATCGCCGTTCTCAACCATCTTATCGACATCACGCATGTCGTTGGTACCGCAGTAAGCATTGAAGCCGCCGTTTCCTACAAGCTTCTTATAAACTTCGGCCTCGGTATACTTACCCGAGAAGCACATCTTAACAAGATCACCTACGGGAACCGCTCCCGACCTCTCTGGCGAAAAGGCTCCGTCACCATCAAGGGCGTTGAATATATCTATTACCTTACCGTTCTTATGAGGGCCTACGGAAACACCGCCACCCATATGAACCACAATAAGGTTAAGATCCTTATATGACTTCCCGACTTCCCTGGCATATCTCTTGGCAACCGCCTTCTGGTTAAGAGCATGGAAGATCGACTTCCTGGGAAGCTCGGGAACTCCCGAATACCTCGCGATAGGCATGAGTTCGTCTACAACGACAGGGTCAACTATGTATGAAGGAACCCCGATGGAATCACCGATCTCTCTTGCAAGTATACCTCCAAGGTTCGATGCATGTTGTCCTGATACGCCTGCCTTAAGATCTTCAATAAGTGCATCGGTAGTTGCGTATGTACCGCCGGGGATGGGCTTGAGCATTCCGCCGCGTCCCACAACAAAGTCAAGTGACTTTATATCGAAGTCCTTCTCCTTAAGGAAGTTCATGATTATATCCTTGCGGAAGTCCTTCTGGTCTACTATTGATGCGTACCCGGCGATCTCCTCAGTTGAATGACGGAGGGTCTCGTCGAATAAAAGGGTTTCATCCTCAAATACACCTATCTTGGTGGAGGTGGAACCGGGGTTGATTATAAGACTTTTCTTTCCCATGTTGATTCCTCTCTTTATCTACTGAATTAACTACGCTCTCCTTCGTACTATTTCGTCCGAACCATCGTAGTACCGGTTCACAGACTCGAATCCATTCTCGCTGTTCACCTCGTTTCTCCATCCGGTCGAAACGCACTACTTTTCTCGGACAAAATGTACTCAGGATCGCTTATCTAAATAGCTCGTAATATAATAAAATCAGTTCTTCTTGGACAGCTCCTCAGCAACGATAGCTGCAAGGGCGATCGAATTAACCTTGGTCTCGAAGGAATCCGACCTTGAGGTAAGTACCACAGGAGCCTTGGTTCCCGTAAGGATACATCCGTTCTGTACGCCGGGTACCATGTGTACGATAGCCTTATAGGTAAGGTTACCCGAATGGATGTCGGGGAAGAGGAGGATGTCTGCGTCACCTGCAACCTTACGGTCGGTTGCCCCCTTCTCCTGCGCCGCTTCCTTATAGAGTGCTATATCAAATGACAGAGGACCATCAACTATACAATCCTTGATCTCGCCTTCATCATTGAGCCTCGTAAGAGCTGCCGCGTCTGTCGTGCAGGGCATCTTCTCGTTGACCGTCTCAAGTGCTGCAAGAGGTGCTACCTTGGGCATTGATACACCGCATGCCTTAGCCACTTCAACGGTGTACTCAATGATACACTTCTTATCCTCAAGCGTGGGATAGGGCATGAAGGCAACGTCAGTTAAGAAGAGAAGCCTGTCAATACCCGGGATCTCAAACACTGCCACATGTGACAGGGGCTTGCCTGTACGAAGTCCCACTTCCTTGTTAAGCACACTGCGAAGGAAGGTAGCGGTGGGAAGAAGTCCCTTCATATACATGTCAGCCTTACCGTCATGCACAAGACCTACCGCCTTAAGAGAAGCCTCGGTCACATCCTTCTCATCGATGATCTCATAATCATCCATGTTCATACCAAGCGACTGCCCGATCCTTCTGATCTCATCCTCATCACCTACGAGAATAGCATCAGCTATATCACGCTCCCTGGCAGCCTTGACGGCCTCCAGCACTGCCTCATCCTGCGCAACGGCAACAGCTACTTTCTTCCTGCTGATGGAGGACAGGTTAGTCGTCAGTTCCTTAAAATTTTTAGCCATTTTTTATTCCTTCTTTCTTCTTTCTCAATATTGTAAGATACTCATGATCAATATTAAAATCCCATTTCTTCAAACCAGGCAAGTCCTTCCCTCTCGGTTATGAAGTACTTATTGACCGTCTCGGGCGAATTCGACATCTTTTTATGCTTACTTGACTGCACCGATACCTCATAGGAATTACCCTCGATATAGGCAATGCACTTGCAGCCTGATTTTGCCAGGGTCTCATGCAGCTTGACATATTGGCCGCTGCCCTTGGGGCTTACCTGTTGAAGTTCCTCGATAAAGGCCATGTAAGCAAAGCCCTTATCATCATTCCAGTCCTTCGCAAGATCCACGATATTCTCATACAGCCACTCGATCTCGTGAGCGTGAGCAACTCCATGACCCTTGGAATACACTATCCTTCTCGACTCATCGGTCCATACCTTAAAGCTTTCTTTTTCCCTCTCCATACCTTATCTCCATTGAAATCCACAGCAAATAAAACCATTTTGCCAATTATTATTTAAATCTTCAATAATTAATTCTATAAAAAAATAATTTATTTTTCAAGAACTAATATTCTTGTATGAAATTCGGTACAAAAAAAACGGAAACAGCTTCAAACAGACGACTGTTTCCATGTTTTTTCATTATTCATTTACGGCCGTTGCAATTGTATGATTCTTATAAGTACTCCAATCAGGTTCGTATGTGGCATCTGCCTGATTTCCCCACATATCCCAGCCCTCACGTACTCCCCTTGCAAACAGTTCAATCCGCGGACCCTGACTACACGCTTCAATTATCGGAATAATTTCATCCGGTTTACGCGAATGTTCTCTCTTCATTGCCCGTAATATATTTACCTGAGACCTTGCAGGATCCAACGTTCTATTTGGCGAACTCCTTTTAAGTATTCCAAACAAAATGATCTCAGTCACATTTCTGAAATAAAAACCCACTCCTCTTCCATCAGGCTGGCCATCCTTTCTAACCTTTTCCCAAATAAAATTAGCTTTATATTCAAATCCCCAGGCATCCATAACTTCAAGCCCTTCCGGCAACAACGCGTTAGGAACCCATAAATATAAATGAGCCTTTGGTGCGGCTATGGACTCGACAGGAAGGCTCTTTATATCTTCCAAAGCCATTGTTTCATATCGGGTTAGCCTTTTATGCTCCGGTGCAACTTTACCGGTTCTGTTCTGAAACTGCCATGGTGGATCCGCATAAATCGTATTATACGTCTTACCTTCAGTGAAGTTCTTAAAATTTGTTATAGTATTTGACAAGTCGCTCATAGTCTTTTACACTTCCCTTTTTTATTCCAATTGCCAAAATAGGACACCCACCATTACGGCGCGAATCCAACCGTGTTATCAGCTTGCCAATCCAAGTAGTACTGGCCCCGTACTTCCTGATAAGAGGATTTCCCTTATCATCCGTAATCAGTCTGAATAACTCATTTAACTCCTCTGATCTTGTTACTATTAGTCCAACATCAACCAAGCCACATTCATAATATGTACGCATCGCAAGCAGATCCCGGTCAAAAGTCTGATCCTTACTGTTCCATTCCAAATCGAAAGCAACTTTATTCTTCAAAAAATCGATATTATGACCATCTATATATCCCTCTATAACTTCGGTTTCAAATGGCTCATCCGCAAACCTTCCCCTGCGTTGAGACGTCTGGCGCGGATATTTTTTTACAACCAGATCGGCGGATATTCTTATTTCACGCCATCCATACGGATATAAAACATCATCGAATTTCTTAGGGATCGGCGACTCATTACCACCGGCAGTCTTAATATCTTCTTCCGTCAGATAAACCGAACGAAGACATTCTATTATCTGCTGCCATTCTTCAGGAAAAGCATTTACCAATATTTCCAGTGCATGACAATAACTATGAAACTCATATCTGTCAGTTACATCTTTTGGAATTACATTTTGAATAATCATCAAAACCCTTTCACATTTATAGCCCGGTTTTCGGAAATTATAACACAGGGCCTCCCCATTTACAAACTGTTACTGCTTCAATTTACCTTCACATTACCTTGTTATTTGACTTTTCTAAATTGATTATATCATATATATCAGAGTTATATATCCAATAATTCAGACATATATTTCAGCATAACCGAAATTGTTACTGTTCACACCCCAGCCAAA
>DFKQ01000066.1:16696-36186 GCA_002373875.1 Lachnospiraceae bacterium UBA3641 | reverse complement strand
TTACGTCATAGTCAAGCAAAAAATATAATTCTGCAAAAAAAGATCGGCCTCAAATCCATTTCTGAATTCCTTGCCGGTCTCCGCTTCGCTTCGGTCGTTGCTGAACACGTGCCACTGGCACGTAGCAACCTCTGCTTTTCCTTCTTTCGATTGTAAGTCTTTCCGCTCGGTACGCTCCTTGTCAGCTGTCTGTCATTACATCTGCGGATCCTCCTTGCATCGGAGTTTTAACTTACGGGATAACGCTCTATCGTTCAACCCGACAAATTGAAAATGAATTTCATTACAGATTGTGTTTTATTATAACATATACAGCCTTATCCGGCATCACATTTATTACTTAATATGATGCTCTTAGGGACAGGCTTTATAATTTTTTTATATTTTGACAGGCGTTTAATCTTGCTCATGCAAAAGAACCGATGTATGATTGATTTTGACTCAGACGAAAAGGAGAATTAATTTGTTATGATCTGCGACAGCGTACTAGATTACATAGGCCACACACCGATGATAAGGCTCAACAGGATGAACGACCCGGATGCGGCCGAGGTACTTGTTAAATATGAAGGACTTAACGTCGGCGGGTCCATCAAGACAAGGACTGCTTATAATATGATAAAACAGGCTAAAAAAGATGGCCTTATTAAGGAAGATACGATAATAGTCGAGCCCACATCGGGCAACCAGGGCATTGGACTGGCCCTTATCGGTGCCGTTATGGGACTTGAAACGGTAATAATCATGCCCGACAGCGTCAGTCAGGAGAGGCGGCTACTCGTTAATCATTACGGAGCTAAGGTCATCCTCATCCACGATGACGGCGATATCGGTGCATGTATGGACGAATGCTTACAGACTGCCATCCGCATGGCCAAAGAGGATCCCAGGGTTTACATCCCCCAGCAGTTTGAGAATCCGGCCAATCCCAGGGTTCACAAGCACCACACGGGACTCGAGATCCTTGAGCAGGTTGCAGGGCCCATCCACGGCTTCTGTTCCGGGATAGGTACCGGCGGTACCATAAGCGGTATCGGTGAAACATTAAAGGCCCAGTATCCCGACATCGAGATATGGGCCGTAGAACCGGAGAATGCCGCCATCCTTGCCGGCGGTAATATCGGTACCCACGTACAGATGGGTATCGGCGACGGGATAATCCCTAAGAACCTTAATCAGAGCATTTATGATGATATTTATATAGTTACCGACGAGGAGGCCCTGCAGACAGCCAGGGACCTTGCCTGCAAGGAAGGCCTTATGTGCGGGATAAGCTCCGGCACCAATGTTGCGGCTGCCCTAAAGATGGCCAAAAAACTTGGCAAGGGTAAGACGGTCGTGACCGTCCTTCCCGACACGGCCGAGAGGTACTTCTCCACGCCCCTCTTCGAATGAAACGGGGGGACGGTTCCTCGGTTCATTTTTTCACGTGAGGACACGGGGACGGTTCTTCTGTCTTCATCACGTTTGAGGACACGGGGACGGTTCTAGCCCATGGAACCATCTTCATTGTAGAAGATGAACTTTGCATCCTTCTCAAATCCAACAGTGATGTGTAATGTCATCTTGCTTGGTTTATCTTCATCCGGAAAGAATTCAACATTAGTTACCTTCCGGGGGTATTCAAGTTCTCTTTAGTAATTGTTGACATTCCTATTCCGCCACCAAGCCTTTTTGCCAGTTCTCCCTGGATTTTCCACATCTTCTTGCACTGTTCCTGTATTCTTGAGCTCAATTGTGCCCCGCCTTTTTCCCCTTTTTTATTCAGCGGTGAACTACTAAATATCACCATTGACCGCTGGATAAAATCTGATATGTTGATTGTCAACTACTTATGACCTTTTTCCAAAATGGGGTTGCAAAAACAGCAATAGGATTGACTTTGACAATCTGTTATATTATAATTATACTGAAAATATTTTCAGTGAATATTAATTCAGAAAGGATATGTTATGTTCATAGGTCGGGAAACAGAGCTAAAAAAGCTAAACACTGAATTATCAAAACAGAATAAAAAAACAGCAATTCTTGTATATGGCAAACGCAGGGTCGGAAAATCCACGTTGATAATGGAAGCTGCGAAGTCTTTTGAGGGTATCGTCATCAACCACCTCTGTGTTTCAAGTACTTTTGAAGGAAATATGGAAATGATATACAAAACTGTATCAGAATCCCTGTCTCTTCCAAATATACGGTTCGATTCGCTGTTTTCCATGATGGATTATCTTAAAACGCTTGATAAGAACATTCTTCTGATAATCGATGAGTATCCTTATCTGAAACAAACAAAAAAAAATTATGAAGTAGATTCTACTATGCAGGCTGTGATTGACAAGTTGCCGGATAATATAAAGCTTATACTATGCGGATCTTACATCACAATAATGAAAGAACTACTTTCAGAGGAAAACCCTCTATTTGGCCGTTTTTCATTAATACTGCATATTCAGGACTTTGACTATTATGATGCTGCAAAATTCTATCCGAACCTTTCGATCAGAAATAAGATCATTTACTATTCCGTTTTCGGCGGAAGCCCATTTGTGCTCAAAAACCTTGATCAATCCGGAGATATTAAGGATAATATCTGCGATCTTCTATTGCCTGAAACTTCCATAATACGATCCCATATCGAAAACATCATACTTAAGGAGATACAAAAAACATATGATATAAGGATTCTGGAGGCACTTGGAAACGGGAAAAAGAAATATTCTGAAATAAGGAATCAGCTCAATATAAGTGAAACAGGTCTTTTAGATAAGCAGTTAAAGATTCTTTTGGGTATGGAGACAATCCGGAAATCAGCCCCGATAAATCATAAGGAAGAAAAAAAGAAACAATTCTATGAAATAACGGATAACCTTATGAGGTTTTACTTTACTTTCATTTTTGGTAATACCGGTATTATAGCGCGAATAGGAGAATCACAATTTTATGACAGAAATATAAAAGAAAGGCTCTCTCAATTCATCAGCAGGCGTTTTGAGGAAATTGTCCTTCAGTACTTCCATAGAAGATCTTTATCCGGTGCGTATCCCGATATAGATGATTTTGGCAGCTACTGGTATGATGATCCTGTTCTTAAGAAAAATGGTGAGTTTGACTGCGTTATAAGGCACTCAACAGATAAATATGATTTTTACGAATGCAAGTTTTATGAAAATCCGATGAGCTATAGAGAGTGTCAGCAGGAACAGGCTCAAATCGACAGTATTCAAGGAATAGAAGTAGATAAACTGGGATTTGTTTGCTCCGCAGGATTCGATTTTGATGAAAGAGAAGATTTTTCCTTAATAACCGGGCATGATCTGTATCAATGACCCATGCAAGACCTTTTTCAGTATAATCACGGAGCGTATCTATAACGGTCGGAACTATGATTTATTATAGTAAACGAAATTATTTATTTCGTTTACTATAAAACCGACGCATCAGCTATGGTCTGATGCGTCGGTCTTTTTCTAAACTAGAATGAACATTTATTTATCTTGCACTTAACCTTCTTACTTCCGCCGTATGCTCCCTTGCCCTTGATGGTTATGGTAGCATTACCCAGAAATTTATTTCCTGTTATGGATACGACCTCGAAGTCGGTACTGCTAAGTGTAACCTTATTTTTACCACTTCCCAATGTCACTGTAATATCTTCGGTCGAGGGAGGCGTAAGCTCTTCGCCGTTTGAGTAATACAAGCTTGTATTGACCTTAATCGAAGCCCTGCTTATATCCTTACCGTTTTCGATCACTTTATAGTAACCGACCAGAGTCCTGCTGTGCGGATATCCTTCCTCATCGGAATAATAAGCACTATTGGGCCCTGCCTTAACATCGACTTCCACTCTTATGACTTCCCCGGCATTAACGATAGCTGTGTCCGGTATGATGCTGTCCGATGTACCATAATAATACCTGTAGTCCTTCTTATCAAGCTTCTCGATATCCTTATTCGTACCGATGGATACTTTCTTGCTTCCGTCCATTATCTTAGGCGTAACCTTGAACTTACCGGCCTTGGCCTTAAATACCATATCAGCCGCATCAAGAGTCAGTCCCTCCAGTCCATTACTCAATACAGTATACTTCTCGGTTCTGCTGCCTGTGAAATTGCCAATACCCTTAATGGTCACAGTTGGAGCCTTCTTGGCGGATTTATCCGCTATCTTCTTATTGTTCTTGTAAGACAGTGAGTAATCGATCCCCTCTTTAAGCAATTTGGAGGGCACATCGTAAGATGAATAATATACATTAACCTTCGGTACAGCACCGGCCTGCGTATACCTGACAGGCTGCAGATTAACATAAATCCTTCCACTGCCGCTGTTATTATTTACATTGAAGGGCTTTATAGTCACTTTTTTCTCGATCGTACCCGAGTATTGACCTTTCAGTTTAAATACAACCTTATACTTACCGGTGGCTCCGGTATTCTCAAAGGTAACGTTATAATCTTCGTAATTAATAAGAGCATAATTATACTTAACGGTCTTATTGCCCTTTTTTTCTTTTTTAACAACATAGAGCAACGGTTCATATATTTCACTCTTATACTTATTGGAGAAGGCAATACTATCATCCTTGTAGAGATCATCTACCAAAAGTACACGTCCGTTACTGTATTCCGGTTTATCATTAAAATACGCAATCTTCACATTATTGGCGGGTATCCCAACCACCTCAAGAGTGGCCTTCCTGGTCCCGACATAATTGTTAATACCCTCAAGAATTATCTCGTATTTACCGGCATCACTGAATCCTCCGTCTTGTACCGTAAAATCTTCATTATAAATAAGCTCCTTATTTTTTATCTTAACCGTAGCCTGCTTTACTCCCTCGGTACCGTCAAAAAGTGTAGTGTAGTCATAATACTCTCCCGTCCATTCCTGCTTCGGAATTGTAACTGACACATTGCTCATATTGATCGACGTATCTTCATCGATGGCCTTAACGGTTACATATTCATCCTTTTCCCCGGTGAAGTTACCTCCCTCGTGCGCTGCTATTTTTATATAATACACTGCATCCTTTTCAACTGTAAGACCCGCAAGCTCTTCCAGTTCGAACTCTGTATAGAAGTCTTCCGAATAATACTTAAGATCATAATCCGAACCAGCCTTAAGTTTAGTACCTGCGAAGCTTACCCCAGGCTTAACTGTATTAAGCTTCTTCCCGGCTTCAAGAGCTACCGTTTTTTCGGATATAATAACGGCTTTATTTATATCCGCATTCTCAATGGTAAAGTAGAATTCCTCATTGGCCGAGTAATTACCTGCGCCCTTAACAGTCACCTTAGGCCCGATCTTAACGACCTTACCCTTCTTCTCTACTGTCTTATTATATGCAGCAACCGCCTTATTGTTGGAATATACCAGAGTATAATCCCTGTTCTCGCACAGTCTGGTGGTCCCATGGTAAACCTGTATGTCCCCGTTAAAGGTTATATTTGAACCGGTATAGGTTTTTGTCATTAAACATGACTCCGGTGCTTTCATATAATATGCATATTCGTAAGTAGCTTCATCACGGAACACATACCAGACGCCGTCAGGAACATTTACGGCATTATCATCAAAGAGAGACTGTATACCATAATCCGTTACATCTCCCCAATCCCTATTTACGGTGTAATCAAATTCCGCAACTTCACTTTTATTGAAGCCTTCCTTAACCGCAACAGCCTTAAGAGTCATGTTCTTATTGATGGTAACCGCGTAGCTGTAGAGGAATGTACCATCTCCCGCTACCCACTTACCTGCATTTTCATAAACAGAAGGCTCACTTCCATCTAACGTATAATAGATACTTGCATCGTCGGTCGCACTTGTAAGTGTAACCTTTGTTCCCTTGACAACTTCACCGGTTTTATTGGCTGAAGGAGTCACTGCCTTTTCCTTACCCTTTACGGTAACCTTACATACAGCTTCATAGGTCTTATCATTATCTGTTACGGTTACGGTCACATCTACAGGCTCGGAGGTTTCAGCAATGGCCTCAATAAGTCCTGTTGCTTCATCCACCGTAACACAATCCGTATCAGCACTCTTCCATTCAGTCTTTTTAACCTTTATTGATGATACTGCCGATACATACAAGCGTTCTGTATCACCCACCGTAAGGCTTGTACTTGTCTTGCTTATCTTAAGCGGAAGTGTAACCATAGCCTTCAGAGTGTCTGCATTATCACCGAAGAGTGCGGTAATCATCGCACTTCCATCGTTAACATTAGCAGATCTTATCCTGAATGTGAATTTTGCCTCTTTTTCCCCAACCTTCTGAGTTTCATTTAAGTCAAAATCAACAATGCCCTTATCCGAAGTCGACCATACAATGGCACCACCCGTTACAACAGGTGACATACCGGCCGGCTTAACATCATATTTACAATCCAGCGAAACGGTATCTTCCCCTCCTCTGGTAAGCTCGAATTCCTTACTTCCGTCAATGGACATGGAAACAGCCTTCTGCTTAAAATATTCAATCTCGGAAATGCCTTCCTTCCATTCATCGGAATTGATCAGGTCACCTGCATTGCCCGAAGCATTGCACACCCACCTGAAGCCGTCCGCAGGATAGTGACCGTGTCCCGGCAAGTAGATGCCCTTATAGCCGCGTCCCTCTGAGTCACTTATTGTAGAATTCCTATTGAGCTTGATATACTCCAGGGAATCACATCCCTCAAACATGTAAGTGGTAGTGTATATCTGTTCATTTCTGTAAAGATCCATTGACCGTCCTTTTTCACAAATGCTAAGGCCCGAAAGATCCACACTCTTAAGTGAAGCACATCCATTAAACATATCGTTACAGGAATATATATTTCTTATAAATCCGCTCAAATCAATATTCTCAAGCTTCCTACAATCCTTAAACATCTCATGGCATTCGACGCTCCTTGAGTTATAACCCGTAAATAATTTCAGATCCTCAAGACTTGTGCAGCCCGAGAACATGGCTGCGGTTTCAAAAACATTATCCATTTTAAAGCCCGATACATCAAGGCTTTCAAGTGAATTGCAGTCCTTAAACATGGCCCTCATATTTTTTACATTTTCCGTATCAAGCCCGGATAGATCAAGGCTTTTAAGCGAACTACAACCCGCAAACATCCATGTCATCCATTCAACATTTGATGTATCAATATCGCCAAAGTTCACGTTCTCTAAGCTCGAACAGCCGTTGAACATATCATTCATACTCGTAACGGAAGAGAAGTTAAGGCCCGACAAGTTCACACTTTCAAGATTTGAGCAATCTTTGAACATCCCGGTTAAATATTTTATCTTTGAAGTATCACTTCCTTCAAAATCGACCGAGGTCAGCTTATTACACTCCATAAATGCAGCCCTAAGAGACGTTCCTCCCTTAAGCCTGACTTTGGCCGTCTTGATTATATCGGCATAGTAAAACCACGGTGGTGTACTAGACCACCCATCATCGTTTACCGGTTCATCAAAGCCGCAGGTTCCTTCCACTGATAATTCATTTTCATTATTTATCGACCATGAGTAATAGCCAAGGCTTCTCTGATGGATATACTCATATCCTTCTTCTTCATCCTCATATTCATCCGGATCAACAAACAAATAAGCCCACTGGCCATACTCGTCTTTATACGCCCATCTTTCCGGTACATTATCATATGCCACCCAATAGTAATAATCATCATCAGGACAACTACCATAATAGTACTTTGTTTCGCCGAGAGATGATCTTATACATATTGTTCCCTTGTCAACCTCCCAATCTATAGTATCGAATTCTTCTTCGTATCCTTCAACCCTCCAATACGACCCAAAAGGAAATTTTAACCAAACATTTTTCATTTCCGGCAAGGTTATTTCCTTCAGGCTAAATAAACCGGATAAACCAAAATCACTATACTCGTTATATTCATCAAATACGTATCCCTGCAGCCCGGAAATATCCAGTTCCTCTAAAGAAGAACAATTCATAAACATAGAGTAATAATTACAATCGTCGGTTCCTACAACTGCATCGTCCCCGAAATTAACCTCCGTAAGCGAAGTACAGCGGCCGAACATATAACCCATATTGTCAATATTGGACAGGTCCTTGTCTGACAGGTCAACCTTCTTCAGCGATGAGCAGGAAACAAACATATCGGCCGTATCTATAACCGTGGAAAAATCAAGTCCTGTCAGATCCACCTCTTCAAGGTACGTACATCCTGAGAACATGGCCCGTAAATGCACTGCGCCCTTAAGATCGACTTTGGCTTTCTTAATATAGTTACGATAATTCTTCCATGGATTGGGATCCAATACCGAATATGCCTTCGTTCCCTCTTTCCTGACGGCATTCCGGAATTCACCGGTACCGGATACGCTCAGTAATCCATCCCTGTCTATCGACCAGGTAACATTTTTATATTTACCGCTTGCTATATAATCGGAGGTGCCGTCATTCTCAATTACTTCGTAGTCGCTCTCCACCAAATCCTCATTCTCTGTTTCAAGAGCATCCTCAGTTACTGAAGGCTCCTCCTTAAGTTCTTCAGCAACAGCATCTTCCTCATCAACCGTTTCATGCTCCAGGACCGAAGTATCATCAATAACCGGTACTTCTGCGGGAACATCCTCCGTTATTTCCGAAGCATCCTCCAACAATACATCCTCCCGTAGCAGAACTTCATCTGCAAGCAGTTCATCCTGCGCCGCGAATACGGGTACTGACCCCCACTGTAATGACGTGACCGTCATTGCGGTGGCAAGCATCACTGCCAACCATCTCTTACAGTTACGCATCTTACACCTCCATTTCCATAAAATAATAAATGCCGCCATTTATTACTCAGCGGCAAAAATGTGACAATATGATTTTAACTTTTCCCCCCTGCTTTTGTCAATAATTACCGGCACCTTGATCCAAGCCTACAGATGCGCCAAGAAAGGCCCAGAATACCGGCGAAGTGCATACATTGCTGTCGTTAATAAGGCCTGCGACCATATAAGCGATACACCCAAGGAACAAGCCAAGCTGCATACAATAAAGGTAAGGACCTGCAGCCGTGCCATCGGTCCCGGAACAGAATTTTCTGATTCCGTTTACAGCATACAGAATGAAAAAAGCAATCAGACACAAGGTTCCCAAAACCCCGTTTTCCAGCATGTTATTAAGATACAGGCTGTGAGCCTTGACATTATATTCGCTGTATCCCCGGCCATACAGGTAATTGAGTGTGACATGGTCATCCTGGGGGTATTCCGTAATGAAGGTATTGGCACCCGAACCCAGGAACAGATGATTCTTAAGCAGCGGGATGGTCTTGTTCCAGATTCCGCCCCTGCCGCTTAGGAGGCTGTCATTAAATATTCCTGCATTCTTAATCCTTACGACCTTCACCGGCTTCATATCACTGTTAAGGTAGCAATAGGATCCGTCCTCCATATGCACCAGCGGCCATTCATGGTCATCTATTGCAAACACCGCAACCATCACATCCCCTGCCCTGCGCGGATAAACCTTAGCATCTGCATATTCGAAACGTTCCTCCAATTCACAGACCCCATCCTTAACATAATAAATAAGTTCCTTCCCGTCCTTATCCGTAAACCTGATATCTGTCAGACCAAAGTAGTCAATATCAAAGGAACAGTGCAGTTCATTCCCGTCAAAATAGTAGAATACAGCCTCAGTGTCCCCTGTCTCAAGTCCTGTGATCTTATGAACCCGTCCCGGGGACATACCAAGCGCTGTACTAACCCTGTCACGTAAAACAGGGATGCAGCTGAGCATTAGCGCAACCATCGCAATGACTATTCCGGTCAATACTGGGAGGACTATCCTTAGCTTTCTGCTCCTTGCAGACAGCATAAGAACAGCAATAATACCGGCAAATACAAGTGCGAACCACCCTCCCAATGACCGGCCGTGGTACAATACATACAATGATATAAGGGTATAAGCTGCCGCTGCCAGCTTACCTGCCTTAGTACCCGCCGCAAATACCATTGACAGGAATACGGGAATGAGAAGCGAGAAATACATCCCCTGGTAATCCTCATTATAAAGGGTAAGATAGGCAATACCCTTCTCCCTGTTTAACATAAGGCTGTCAAGCCCAGAATGCATTGATACCGGAGTAATAAGCTTCTTGATAAAGGTAAGGTTAAAGGGATCCTCTCCAAGGCTTTGCAGAATCCCAAGCACCAGCATAAGGCCTATGAAAATAACGGATCCCTTAACAAGTGTCCTTAGATCATTCACATCTCTGACACAGCGGTAGGTGTAGTAAAATATCATGAGATAACCTGCTATTACACCTACCGGTTCAAATCTTTCGAAGGATCCTCTGTACGCAAGTGATACATTCCCGGAAATAAACGGTGACAGGATCACGCAGAACAGGTAGATAAGCAGGAGGATCATGCTCCGATTAAGGATCGGCTTCTCCTTCTTCACGACAGATAAATACAAAAGAACCCCTGCCATAACCATCATTACCGCCTGTACCAAATAAGCCTTCCACGAAAGGAAGACATCCGCATAACGGTAGCAGCTTTCGGACAGCCAATCATACACTGCCAGCTCTTCATTCGTATGTATGCTTACCCTTACTATAAATGGAATGATCCCGATTACGATAATAATCGGGATCATTAATAATTTCTTTCTATCGGAGTTCTCCTTCATAGATTCAGCCTCCATTCATACCACTACAAGCTGAATGATACCACAAAACCCTCAAAAATCCAATGAGAATTGGGGACGGTTCTCAATTCCCATTTTATTTTCCCCCAAAATATTGTATGATTATAAATAATCCATGGCCTTCGTCAGCCGGTTTGACGGAGCCGTTCCCGTATGAGGAATTCAGCGGGAAAACGAACTTAAGAAGAAGCTTGGGGACTACGGGGAGGTACCAGCGGAGAACCGGGCAGTATAAGGGCACTTCGCACTCCCATCTCAAAGGACCAAATTATATGAAACAGGGGGACGGTTCCTCGGTGAAACAGGGGGACGGTTCCTCGGTTCATTTTTTCAGATAATTAGCTGTTCAGTAGTTTCTGAATAAAAATGAACCGAGGAACCGTCCCCCTGTTTCACGCCTAGACAGTCTCAGGCCTTGCTTCCTGTGAACCAATAACCGCCTTAACCCTGTCTATCCCGTGCTTAACCGCCGGAATACTTATAACTGCAAGGGTAATGATCATTTCCGCAAGGATATAGCTGTAGTTATAGATTATTGAATAGAGGTTGCGAAGTGATGCCGGGAACCATTCGGGCATATAATCCATCCAGTAGATATATCCGCCTATCGTATGGAAGAGACCCCTTGCAAGGGCTGCAACGACGTAGCCCTTAACCAGTCCGTTCTTTTTGTTAAACCAGAAGCCTGCGATACCCAGCGCCGTAAAAGCGAAGAAATAATCACAGCATATCTGAAAGGGGGACAGGAAATAATTGGCTCCCGTCTGGATGAACTGGAGCAGGCTGTAAGCAAAAGCCGTTGCAAATCCAACCTTAACCCCATATGCATATCCGACGAAACAGATGAAGAACATGGAAAACAGAGTCACTGCCCCGCCCATTGGGATCTCGATCTTAATGTAAGAAGTAACAAATGCCAGGGCCAGTGATATCCCCGCTACCGAGAGCTTCCTTGCGGAAAATCTCCCGGTGTCCTGCTTCTTCCCTGCGATATAGGCCGTTACCGCGATGGCGATAAGCAGTATGATGACTGCCACATAATACCCGATCCTTGTCAGTTCATAATAGGATCCCCATTCAGGATCGTTTACATAGTTGATGATCTTAGACATAATAAAACCTCCTGCATTTTTACGTGCGGGAGGTATCATTAACTACCGATACTTCAAACCTGCTTCCTTACGCCGGTATTATCCGGTTCAAGTAATGAGGGTTAGGAACGTGTCCATCTCAGCCAAATGCACCCCTAGCACGTTTTATTTGAAAGTCAGTATATTCCGTTATCCCCAATATGTCAAGAAGCATTTTTGCCGCGGGGTGAGCTTTATACCTTGAAGAAGCTGAGATCATTGTTAAGGTCGTTGGCCAGGGACTTAAGGTCTTCAGCCGACTTGGAGATGATCTCGAAGGTGGCATTGAGCTCCTGCATGGATGCCGTTGTTTCCTGGGTCGAAGCCGCATTTTCCTCAGATATTGCCGAAAGATCCGAGATAATGCCTATAAGGCTGTTCTTGGCCACATTCAGCGTATCAACCCTGTCGGAAATGCTTGTGGAAGAATTGGTAACACTCAATACATTCTCCTGCATGCTGATCATATCTTCCTTGGTTGACTCTATCTTCTGAGTCTGTTCCTCTATGGCTTCATTAAGCTCCTGCACGGTAACAACGGTCTTCTCGGATTCATCAATGAGCTTCTTGATTATACCATTGATGGTAACCGTAGCCTCCTGGGTCTTGGCTGCCAGGGAACCGATCTCACTGGCAACGACCTCGAAGCCTCTTCCGGCTTCTCCTGCGCGGGCAGCCTCAATCGAAGCGTTAAGCGCAAGGAGGTTGGTCTGCGAGGATATATTGGTAATAAGGTCTGAAGCTGCCGATATGTTCTTCGCCGCTTCATTGGTCGAGCGGATCTGGGCATCTATGCTCTTCATGCTCTCAACGGTGTTCTCATTCTGTCTCATCAGCATGTCAAGCGCTTCCATGGCACGTGAGCTGGCCTCTTCCATACTCGTCGCGTAGGATCCGAGCTGACCTACATTGGTGGTTATTCCTTCTATATCGTTTCCTATGTCCGCAGTGTTGGTTGCGGATGTCTGAACGCTGTCTGCCTGCCCCACAGCGCCCTTGCTGATCTCATCTATTGCTATAGTCACCTGATTGGAAGCCACGGATGCCTGGGAAGCCGAATCGGACAGCTCCTCACCTGCCGTTGATACATTTCCGGACAGCTTCATGGCCTGGCCGATAACCTGAGTCAGCTCTTCCACCAGAGTCTTGGAGCTTTCGGCTATTGTTCCCAGCTCATCCACCCTGTTAAGAGCATCCTTCGAGAATTCGACCCTCAGGTCTCCCGTTGCCATCTGTACCAGCGAATCTACTATATTGGACATGGCATGGGCACTTCCCCTGTATAATACGATACCTATTACGATAACGACTATAACACAGGCTGCAGCCAGCGCCACCATCGTGATTATGATCCTTCTTATGGCCTTGTTGATATCCTCGGTCTTTCTGAATGCAACAGTCATGCCTCCCACCGAACCGTCATCGGCAAGGACGGGGGCATACACACCCGAGTAAACCTGGCCGGCTACCACATAATTGGATCTGTAATATGTCTGCCTGCCCTTGACAACGGTATTGTAGATATCATCCGGAGCAAGAGTGTCGGCATTCTTGCGGCCTACCGGTGAACCGCTTACTGTCGTTATTGCCCTTATATTGTCGTAGAATATGGCATAATCAAGTCCCGTCCTCTCCTTGAGAGCACCGGTGAACTGGCCCTTAAAAGCAGTATCGCCCTTCCACAGGACATCGTCTTCATCAAGTGACCATTCACCCTCGTACATACGCTCGATCTCATCCGCCATCTGTATGGAAGCGGTTTTAAGGGTCTCCTCAACCAGCTGTTCGTACGTGCCGGACAGCTCGATCGCAGCAAAGCCTGTAAGCAGTACGGCGATCACGGCGCATGCTATAACCGAAATAGTGATGATGTGCAGTACCAGTTTTCTCTTTCTCTTCTTACCCATAGTTCTCTCTTTCTTTTTTCTTACTAATTTCTGCCATTAGTGCAATTATCTGACAGATGTCAACATTTTCTTTAATATTTTAGCACATTTTTAATATTTACACAATTAATAATTACAACAAATATGGACAATCATGCTTTTTTTAGCCCTGTCAGGTTATAGGCAATACCTATAATATCTGATTATTTTCATGTATTAGACAGATATCGCCCCATGACGTATGATTTTCCCAGATCAAACAAAACCGGTTCGAATAAACAAAACTATAAAACTAACAAACTACTAAACAACAAAAACAATAAAAAGGAGGAGATCGTGATGAGTGATTACAGATTTGAGACATTACAGTTACATGTAGGACAGGAGGAGCCGGATCCGGCGTCTGACGCAAGGGCGGTTCCCATTTACCAGACAACTTCATATGTATTTAAGGACAGTGCCAGTGCGGCGGCAAGGTTTGGCCTTAAGGAGGTCGGAAACGTATACGGAAGGATAACCAATTCAACTCAGGCAGTCCTTGAACAGAGGCTGGCAGCCCTTGAGGGCGGTACATCGGCACTGGCGCTTGCCTCCGGAGCGGCAGCCATCACCTACACCATCGAGGCTCTGGCACTCGGCGGCGGACATATAGTAGCTCAGGAAACAATATATGGCGGAAGCTACAACCTGTTAGCAAACACGCTTCCCCAGCTGGGCATTGAGACAAGTTTCGTAAATATCCACGACCTTAAGGCTGTCGAGGCAGCCATCAAGGAGGATACAAGGGCGATATACCTTGAGACCCTGGGTAATCCTAACAGCGACATTCCCGATATCGATGCCGTTGCAGAGATAGCGCATAAGCACGGTCTTCCCCTTGTAATAGACAACACCTTCGGAACACCTTACCTTATAAGGCCCATCGAGCATGGTGCAGACATAGTGGTTCATTCGGCAACCAAGTTCATCGGCGGCCACGGCACGACCCTTGGCGGCGTGATCGTAGAGTCGGGTAAATTCGACTTTAAGGCAAGCGGTAAATATCCCCAGCTTGCCGAGCCCAATCCCAGCTACCACGGTCTTGCCTTCTATGATGCACTGGGTCCTGCAGCCTTTACCACATATATAAGAACCGTCATCTTAAGGGATACGGGTGCGGCAATATCACCCTTTAATGCATTCCTTCTTCTTCAGGGTGTTGAAACGCTGTCTCTGCGCCTTGAGAGGCATGTTGAAAATACCCTCAAGGTGATCGAGTTCCTGAAAAATCATCCGAAGGTAGTTAAGGTGAACCATCCCGCTATCGAAGACCACCCCCAGCATGACCTTTATAAGAAGTATTTCCCAAATGGCGGAGGTTCGATCTTTACATTCGATATAAAGGGCGGACGAGAGGAAGCCTGGAGGTTCATCGACAATCTTAAGATATTCTCCCTTCTTGCCAACGTTGCCGATGTTAAGAGCCTGGTCATACACCCGGCGTCAACTACCCATTCGCAGTTGTCAGCAAAAGCTCTTAAGGAAACCGGCATCGGGGAGAGTACGATAAGATTGTCGATCGGAACCGAGCACATCGACGACATCATCGCTGACCTTGAAAAAGGCTTTGCGGCAGTGTAAGATAAAAAAGGAGCAGGGGTCGGTTCTCCGGCTCCTTTTTTTGTGAAGCAGGGGGTAAATATGACACTCAATCAACTTAAATACGCAATAGCGATCTCAAAAGAAAATTCACTTAATGACGCTGCCAAGAAGCTCTTTATATCGCAACCGAGCCTTACGGGGGCCATGCATGCCCTGGAGGACGAGATAGGCTTCGATATCTTTATAAGATCGAAGAACGGTATCTCCCTTACGGTAAAGGGAGCGGAATTCCTTGGCTATGCCAGATCAGTCGTCGAACAGTACGATATATTGGACGCCAAATATATTTCAAGAACCAATGTCAAGCATCAGTTCTCGGTATCCATGCAGCACTATTCCTTTGCCGTGAAGGCCTTTATCGAGCTTGTAAACCGGTACGGATATGACGATTACGAGTTCGAGGTCCATGAAACCAAGACCCATGAGATCATAGAAAATGTCAGGAACCAAAAGAGCGAGGTGGGTATCATCTATCTTAATGACTTTAACAGGAAGGTTCTTGAGAAGGTCCTCTCGGAAGCCGGCCTTGAATTCACGCCCCTGTTTGACTGCTCGATATATGCGTATATAAGCAGGGAGAACCCGCTGGCCAGGGAGAAGCTTAAGAGCGGGGAGACCGTGACTCTTGAAGAACTGGATGACTACCCCTGCCTGGTGTTCGACCAGGGCGAGTACAATTCGGCCTACTATGCCGAAGAGGTTATGAGTACAAATCAGTACAGGCAGATCATAAGGGCAGGCGACCGGGCGACCATGCTGAACCTTGCCAAGGGCGTGAACGGCTACACCCTGTGTTCGGGTATACTGTGTGAGGATCTTAACGGGGATGATTACTGCGCCCTCAAGGTTGAGACGGACGAGAAGATGACCATAGGATATATCGCCAGGAAGAATTCCATCATCAGTGAGATCGGTCGTGAATATATCGAAGAGATTGCCAAATACAAGGACAGGGTACTGGGATAGATAAACTGCGGGTGTGCCAAAAGAACCATCCCATTGGCACACCCGCGGTCATAATTTATTCTGACAGTTTGAAGAAATCGATGGCTGCGCTCATATCTTCATTTATATTGCGCATCTCGTTTGTTGAATTCTGGGTATCGGTACATGCATTGGTAACCGTCTGGCAGGATGCCGCAACTTCCTGAGCGGAAGCGCCCAGCTCTTCGGATATTGCACCAAGGTCTGTCGTAGCATTGGCGAAGTCACTCTTGATCCGGTCAAGCTGTTCAGCCATGCTCCTTATTGCATTTATCATGCTGATGGATGCCTCAACCGAATCGGACAGGACGGTGAACTTCTCCTGTGCCTGTTCGATATCCGACTGCTCCTTGCTTATTACATCAAATACTCTGTTGGATATATCGACCGTTCCGTTGGAAAGAACGATAACGTTCTCGATGATCTGCTTGATCTCCTTGGCTGATTCTGCACTGGAATCGGCAAGAGACCGGATCTCATCGGCAACAACCGCAAATCCGCGTCCCGCTTCTCCCGCACGGGCTGCCTCGATGGAAGCATTGAGGGAGAGGAGGTTGGTCTGTGCCGCGATGGATTCGATAGCCTGAACAGCGGTTCCTATCTCACCTATGGCCGAGTTGGTCTCGGCAATCTTGGAGTTGATGTTCTCCATAGCCTGAACCGACTCATTGGCACCCGCATAAACGGACTTCATACATTCGGTCGCCTCATCGTTGGCTGTCTTTATCATATTGGAATTATCATAAAGCTGTGTAACATTGTCATTAAGTACATCAATATCTTCACCGAACTCGGCTGCCTTCTGGGCCATTGCCGTTGCGTTCTCGGCAACTGCCTGCGAGGTCTCGGCAACCTCATTGATGGCCGTATTGATCTGGGATACGGATTCAACGTTATGTCCGGTCATTCCATCAACACTTACGATGGCATTGTTAAGAACCGATGCGGAATTCTTAACCGACCGCATTGATGTGGACAGTGCGGACCGCAGATCCTTGAAGGCGTGGATGATGCTGACAGTCTCACGGATGTGTGACTTTGCCTTGCAGTCAGCCGTAACATCACCGGTACTCAGCTTCTCGAGTGATTCTGTTATCTGGATAAGAGGAACGGAAATCTTCCTCTCCACGAGCATGGCAATTATGCCAAACAGGATAATACATATTGCACAGATCAGGATCACGCTTGTCCTTATACCTTTTACTCCGCTTAACACATCATCTTCATCAGCGGTAAGGACCGCTATATATTGCTCGTTCTCTCCTACATAGTAACCTGCGTATTTGGTCTTACCCTTATATTCGTATTCAACAATATCGGGCTCGGGATGCTCGCCTGCTTCAAGCCTTGCAACAAGGCCTTTGACTGCTGCATTCTCAACAGGAGCACCGATCTTGCTCTCATCGGGATGGTGAAGCATGGTTCCCTGTTTATCAACAAAGTACACATAAGCGCTGCTTAAGTTAAGGCCGGATACATCCGATATGCTCTGAGCCACATTAGCAACATAGGTACCGCATCCTGCGTAACCTAAAGGCTTTCCGTCAACCATGATCGGATAATACATTGACATTATAAGGTCGCCTGATGCAGGTGAAGTCATTATACCTGTATTGTAAACCTCACCGCCCGCGCTGAGTATCGAATCCTGCAGGCCCTTAAGAGCATCGCCTTCACGCAGGGCCTTGCCGATAACCGGAGGTGCCGGATGAGCAAGTACGACCGAGTTCCAATCAGCGAGGTATATGCCTTCCCATCCATCAAGCTTGCCGAAATAATCAAGCGTATATTGCTGGAGGCGTGCTAAAACATCGGGATCTTCGGGATTTTCGAGAGCTTCCTTAACTATGGGTGCCGTGGAGTACGCCTTCAATATCTCCTGATTCTTATGAGTCATTGTATCAAATGCATTACCCACATTCTCAATAACCTGTACCAGGGAATTGTGAGTGTATATCTTCATTTCCTTACTGCTCTGATTGATAGACACGATGCCTATCGTGATCGATGATACCAGGAGCGGGATCAGGGCAAACATAATGAGGGTCATCCTCATATTAAGCCCGCTTCCACCCTTCTTACTGTTGGATTGTTTCTTACTCTTGTTAGCCATGGCAGCCATCTCCTTGTGTTAAAATTTAACCGCTCATGCCGATTTGCGGCTCTTATATTTTAACACAATTGGTCACTTAATGGCAACAAAATGACGCATTATTTAGTAGAATTTTACTGCCGTTTTTTCCTTGTGTCTATATACGTGACACACAGGTTCAGAACCAATGTGTCAGTTTTTCAGTTTCTTTATCCGGTCCACCGCTTCAACCGTGTTTTCGTAGCTTCCGAAGGCTGTCAGCCTGAAGTACCCTTCTCCGTGAGGCCCGAAGCCCGAGCCCGGAGTTCCGACGACATTCGCCTCCTTAAGAAGATGATCGAAAAAGTCCCAGCTTGTCATCCCATCAGGGGTCTTGAGCCAGATATATGGCGCATCCACGCCGCCGGACACGCTAAAGCCCGCATCCTTGAGTCCGTCCAATATATAGGAAGCATTTCTCATATAATAATCAACAAGTCCCTTTATCTCCGCCTGTCCCTCCGGGGAATAAACAGCCTCCCCTGCCCTCTGTACGATATAGGGCGCCCCGTTATACTTGGTCCCGTGGCGCCTTGCCCATAATTTATGAAGGGACACTCCTCCCCTGCAAAGCTCCTTCGGTATTACCGCATAACCAAGTCTCAGCCCCGTAAAGCCTGCATTCTTGGAGAAGGAGTGAAGCTCTATAGCGCATGACCTGGCCCCTGTGCACTCATAAACGGAATGGGGTACTCCCTCTGTTCTTATATAAGCTTCATAAGCCGCATCATAGATAATGACCGACCCATGCTCATTGGCGTAATCAACCCATTTCTGCAGGGCGGCTTTCTTAATGACCGTCCCGGTCGGATTATTGGGAAAGCACAGATATATAAGATCCGGAACCTCCTTCGGAAGCTGCGGCGCAAAGTCATTTTCTTCAATGCAGGGCATATATATAATGTCCGTAAAGCCCTCGCTTCTTTCATTATAGCTCCCGCCCCGGCCGGCCATCACGTTTGAATCCACATACACCGGGTAGACGGGATCGCACACCGCAACCCGTGAGTCTGTGGCAAATATCTCCTGAATGTTGCCGCAGTCGCAC
>DFKQ01000066.1:0-16653 GCA_002373875.1 Lachnospiraceae bacterium UBA3641 | reverse complement strand
TTGCCGCAGTCGCACTTGGCACCGTCGGAAACAAATATCTCATCGGGCTCTATATCACAGCCCCTTGCCTTGTAATCGTTATCCGAAATTGCCTTCCTTAAGAATTCATATCCCAGATCGGGGGCATAGCCCTTAAACGTAGCCGCCTCTCCCATCTCATCCACCGCGTCATGCAGGGCCTTTATTATGGTAGGTGTCAGGGGCCTTGTTACATCCCCGATTCCCAGCCTTATGACCTTCTTGTCCGGATTTTCCTTAATGAAGGCATTCACTTTTCTGCCTATATCCGAGAAAAGATAGCTTCCCGGTAGCTTTAAATAGTTGTCGTTTATCCTTACCATTGTTTTCCTCCTTACAGATCCTATACGCCATCCCAAACGCTGTGATGGATCTATTTATATTTTTTTCATATCTTATCCGTTTATATATTGACCTACTCGGTTTATACATTCACAATCCCGTCAAATACAGTAACCGCGGGCCCTGTCATATATACATGGTTATCGCCTTCATCCCACTCAACCAATATGTCGCCACCCGGCACATGCACGGTTACCGACCTGTCGGTAAGACCGTTGAGCACGCATGCCACGGCCGTGGCGCAGCAGCCGGTACCGCAGGCCAGGGTCTCGCCGGTACCCCGCTCCCATACCCGCATGTGGACGTTATTCCTGTCATCGACCCTTACAAACTCCACATTGGTCCTGTTGGGGAAAGCATTGTGATTCTCAATGAGGGGGCCGATATTTTCTATGCCGCCCTCCTTCTTAAAGTCGGGAAAGGCGGTTAAGCCTCCGGAATCAGATACAGGTCTGTCTTGTTCATTATCCCCTCGACCGGTTCGGTCAACAAATATCACGGCATGGGGATTGCCCATGGATACACAGGTCATACGGTATTCCCAGCCATCTGTCATGATCGGAACATTTATCACCCTGTTTTCTTCCCGTATAATCCCGGCAGCCATTCCCCTTTCCGACTCGTCAATTATCTCTTTACTTACCGGCTCATTGTCTTCGGTCAGGGTTGCGGCCGCCCCACTGCCGGCCTTGGTTTCTCTTTCCGGGACAGTGCTTCTGGCTCCTCTTCTTCCAGGCTTCGGCCGCACAGGTATGAGTTCGGGATCAAGCACCGGCTCCCCCATATCAACCCGGATGAGCTTAGCCTTACCCTCCTGCGCGGTTATATGTATGGGCTTGACTTTACCGGAGCTTTCTATGGTAATGTCGCATTTATCGGTCATCCCATGATCATAAACGTATTTTGCCACACACCTTATCCCGTTGCCGCACATCTCGGACCTTGAGCCGTCGGCATTATACATCTCCATCTCAAAATCAGCCTTATCCGAGGGGTTTATGAATATCACACCATCCGATCCTATCCCGAAATGTCGGTCGCTAAGCTTGATCACAAGGTCTTTCTTCTTATCGGGAGCGATCTTCTGTGTAAAACCGTTTATATACACATAATCATTTCCGCACCCCTGCATCTTTGTGAATTCGATTCCCATCATTGCCTCCCTGTGTCGCATTTGTAAGTGCTCCGCACAAAAAATAAGGTGCCCGGACCTTAGTCCGAGCACCCTTGCTCAATCACAATATACTGCCAAAAACCCTTTCCGTCAAGTTAACTTAATACTATTCGACGACGCACCTCTCTAAACGTCCGACCCTCGTTTTAAGAAGATCCAATCTCACACCATCATATTCAAGCTTCATCACGTGTTCTGTCAGGTCATCAAGCTTTCTGAAAAGTATGCTGTGCCCTTCAGCTACAAACTGAATTTTCTTTTGAAAAAGATGATTTCATTTTTTTGTTCGATCCTTACTTCATGAAATCCGAAAGGTATATCTTCCCTTCCCGGTTAGCCGCCGTGTAATTCCCGGTAAGCTCCTGCACCCGGTCCCTGGCATATCTCTCAAGCTCCCTTGCGGATATAAGACGGCAGCTGCTCCCCCGGGCAAGGCCGCCCTCGAGGTTATCGGAGGTTGCCACAGTGACATCGTACTTCCTGCCGTTTTCAGCGGCAAACCGCTCTATATATGAATCCGCAGTCTCATCCTCTTCGGTAAAAACCACTTTTACATTCCCAATCTTCTGTTCGGAAGCAGTCCTCCCCTTGACCTTATATGCGTCAAACACAAGAATGATCTCATCATCTATCGCTCCCTTTAAGTTACTCATTATATCTATAAGCCTGTCCCTTGCTCCGTCAAGGTTTATTGCCGCCAGCTCCTTAAGCTCACTCCAGGCATGAACGATATTGTACCCGTCAACCACAAGATACTTATCCTTCTTAGGCACAGGCTTATATTTGTAGTTCTCGTAAGGGTCCTTAACATAGCCGCCTGTTGAGACCACTTTCGACTTCTCTGCCCCAACACCCTTTCGTTTCTCGGCCGCCGCCCTTGCGGAAGTCCCCGAATTGGAGTAGAAGGTTTTGTTCAAAATCGCATCGATCTCATCTGTCCCAAGGGATACAGGCCCGGATCCGCCTGCCTTCTCAAGCCGTCTTGCCCTGCGGCCCCGGGGGAGTCCATTGAATTGACCATCCAAGTCATCAGCATCATCCCCACTGCTTCCGGCCAATTCATCACTACCGGCCCCGTCAATATCCCCGGCATCCTTCAAATATATCGAAATATCCGGACTTTCCACATGCATATAGTCCCTCACTTCGTTCCATGGCACGACGAATCCCGCTCCATGGGCGCAGAAGACCGAATCAGGTGAATTCCGAAGGTCCGCCTCCGGAATGTACCCCATCGACTCGATAACCTCATCTGCATTATGGCACTCCTCATACCCGGCAAGACTCAGGGATATGGTCCCCTCCCCCTTGGTATAGGCAGCCAGGTCCTTAGCATAGTTCCTGATGCAGACGGCAGGCGCTGTTCCGGTAAGCACAGCCCTGTCTCCCTCGATCATGGGTGCCTGCGGCTTCCCCTTCATCCTCTCAAGGTCGGTCATTGCCCTGCCCACGCTGTCCGACGGAAGTTCGATCCTGTAGAAGAAATAGGGCTCTAAAAGTATGGACCTTGTACTCATAAGGCCCTGCCTTACTGCCCTGTAGGTTGCCTGCCTGAAGTCACCGCCCTCTGTATGCTTAAGATGGGCCCTGCCTGTAAGTATCGTGAACTTCACATCTGTAATGACCGATCCGGTCAGTACTCCCTTATGCATCCTTTCCTTCAGATGGGTAAGTATCAGCCTCTGCCAGTTCCTGTCAAGGATATCCTCACTGCATATGGAATCATATGTGATCCCCGACCCCCTTGGCATGGGACTTATAAGGATATGGGCTTCCGCGTAATGCCGCAGGGGCTCGTAGTGGCCCACTCCCTCGACGGCCTCAGCAACGGTCTCCTTATAAACGACTGTCCCGGTGTCAAAGGCAATGCTTACATGAAACCTGTCCCGGACGGTGCGCTTTAAGACCTCCAGCTGGACTTCGCCCATGACTGCGGCCCTTATCTCCTTCACATCCTCTTCATAGGAAATGATAAGCTGCGGGTCCTCTTCCTCAAGAATCCTTAAATCCTTAAGGAGAACTGCCGTATCCGTCCCGTCATCCGCGCTGACCTTATAATTGAGCACAGGCTCCATAAGGGGCAGGTTGGTACCTCTTAGGGCCCCAAGCCCCATCCCCATCCGAGTCTCATTAAGGCCCGTGACCGCAACTATCTGTCCGGCCCCGGCGCTTGCCACCGCCTCGAACTTATCGCCCGAATAGATCCTTATCTGCTGGACCTTCTCTTCCCCGATAAGGTCCTTATTGTTAAGGTTCCCGCCCAGGATCTTTATGTGGGTGAGCCTGTTTCCTGCCGTATCCCTCGTGATCTTAAATACCCTTGCGGCAAAATCAGTCGCGTACTCATCCTCTAAGGTATAGGAAGATAAGCCCGCCATCAGTCCGTCCACGCCCTCAAGCTTAAGGGCCGAGCCGAAGAATACGGGAAAGAGCTTACGTTCCCTGATCAATCCGGCTATCCGCTCATCATCTATCGGCTTCATGGATTCAAGGTATTCCTCCATAAGACCCTCATCACACATGGCAATATTCTCATAATCCTCATCCGTAAAGCTAAAGGGCCGGTCCGGGCCTCTTTCAACGTCCTGACCATCACGGTCAATATAAGCATGCGAAACATCCAGGCATGCATCGCTCAGCCTGTCCTTCAGCTCAGCCATCACCGCATCCGCCGATGCTCCGGGCTGGTCCATCTTATTTACAAATATAAATGTGGGGATATCGTATTCCTCAAGGAGCGACCAGAGAGTAAGGGTGTGGCCCTTGATCCCGTCCGAGGCGCTTATGATGAGAATGCAGTAATCAAGCACCTGAAGGACTGATTCTGCCTCAGCAGAGAAGTCAACATGCCCCGGCGTATCGACCAGGGTTATATCAAGCGATCCCATCCTAAGGCGGGCCTGCTTGGAGAAAATGGTTATCCCCCGCTCCCGCTCCTGTTCATTTGTATCAAGAAAGGTATCTTTCGCATCAACCCGGCCAAGATGCCTGATGCTCCCTGTCTTATACAGGAGAGCTTCCGTCAGCGTGGTCTTGCCGGCGTCAACATGCGCTACTATCCCAATATTAATATGTTTCATATCATATACCTGCCGGACTTACCTGTACCGGATAAAAGCTTCAACACTATCCATGCCTTGCAGGGCTGCTTCACTTCACTTAAGGCTCCCCTTCCGTATGTTCTCCTGTATTATGGCATCAGTCACTTCATACAGCTTCTTAGAGCCAAGCCTTGTCCTGCCCTGCCTCTCGTAGACCTTGTCGGCACTCACACCATGCCCGGCCCAGTCTGATCCGCCGTTTGAGTTGTTGAGGATCAGGGGCTGTAAGTTATCCATGGCCCTTGCGAACTTCGCCTCCGGACTCTTACCCTCCTCGAATTCATCGAAAATCGCGGTAAGTTCCGCCTTCTGGTCATCCGGCAGGATAGAGAATATCCTCTCCTTGGCCGCCTCCTCCCTCGATTTCTGCGACTTCTTGCTCTCTTCATCGTAGGCGTAGGTGTCGCCCGCGTCTATCTCAACGATATCATGTATCAGGCACATGAGCATGACCCTGCCGGCATCCACCTCCTCGTTGGAGTACTCTCTTAAGAGGTAGGCCATGATGGCCATGTGCCAGGCATGCTCCGCATCATTCTCATTGCGCCCGTGGCCCGATAAGTGGGTCTGGCGGAAGATATTCTTCTCCTTATCGATCTCCAAGGCAAAATCAAGCTGCTTTCTTAATCTTTCGTCCATTTATTCTTCCTCATATCTGTTTTATCGTTTAAACAGCAAAAAATAACCGCCCCAGCCTCTGACAAGTTGAGCGGTTATTTTTGCAGCTGATCCGGCTGGCACTCAAGCAAAAATGAAAGCTTCAGCCCCTCTTAAGGCTCGCCTTGATGACACCCTTGGGATCTAATATAAGAAGCCTTACAAGCCAGATCACAAGTCCCAGCGCCACAACCGCAAGTCCGAGGAAGGCATCGTTTAACATATCCTCTGCAGCGGGCGTAAAATACCCGGCCCTAAGCTCGGCATATTCGAAGATGGCATCAACCAGCCACATAAGGGAAGCACCCCAGTAAAGAAAGAGCAGGATTCCAAGCTTCATGGAGTCATCCTTACGTGTATACCATTTAACGGTTGCGATAACAGCCGCAAATACAGTTATAAGTAAAGTCATATTATTCTCTCCTGTCGGGTTTCCTCATCCTTCCTGTTAACGATCGATGTTGCCACGGTGCACATTCCAAACCACACCAAGGTAATAAGTCCTGCCATGGACACACCAACGGTCGCGATCTCACGGAACATCTCAGCCGCATCCTCTGCATTGCTCATAGCCGTAAGGAAGGGGAACCATGGCGTAACCTCCCCATGCCATACATGCTCAAAAGCAAGCAGGGCCGATCCCCCGTAGAGCATGTTTGTAAGCCACTTAAGCCTGCGGCTTAACGGGATCGTAACCTTCCCTGCCCCTGCGGTATTCCCCTCCGCATGCTGCATTTCCTTCTTCTCTTCTGCCTTGGTAACTGCCGTAACTATTACGGATTCAACCAACGGTGCTGTAAAACAAGCCATATTCTTACCTCCTCATATGTGATTTATATGATTCTGCTCATCCAAAGATCCGCTTCGGGTCTATATCAAGCCCCGGATATGTATATACGGATAAAGTTGTCATATATGGATATATTATTTCGGGAATGAATCCGTTATCCGACAGATATCTGACTACCATGTTCCTCTGCAGGTCTACTATCCAATACTCCTGTACCCCTATATCGCCATAGACAACCATTTTCTTGCCGTAATCGTTCTTCTTGGTAGACTCGGATGTTATCTCGGCAACAAAATTCGGCGCTGCATGAACTCCGTCATCCTTAATACCTGCCTCGTCACAAACAACCATAACATCAGGCAGGAAAAGATTACCCTCTCCATCACACAGCTCATCGCAGTATAGTGCCACATTTTCAGAAAACACCCTGCAGTTTCCGTCATTCTCCCGAATAAACTGCTCCAAAGCCGATGTGATCGCCACAACCGCATTATTATGTGCTACCGATGTCCTGTCAATTACCACAAGGGTATTATCGACAAGCTCGGCATGATCCTCCATAGCACAGACATCTTCTACTGTATATCTTATTCTATTCTCTTTAGAATAATCCATAAGACTTCACCCTTGCATATCTGTAAACACTCTGATTATAACACGCCCGCCGGAATAATACCATGCGTATTTTCACAAACCGAAAACACATGTCTGTCAAAATCACTTGCGGTAGCCCGTCTTAAAATCCTTATCATAGAGCCTGCTCAGTTCATATTCACCTCCAAGCACATTTCCTACGATTATAAGCGCCGTCTTATCGATACCGTTCTCTTCCATATCCTTAACAAGGTTATCGACCGTTGTATGTATGATTCTTTCTTCCGGCCAGGTTGCCTTATATACAACAGCGACCGGAGTATCCCCGGGATAACCCCCCTCCTTTAAGTCGCGGCTCACCTTGTCGCTAAGCCCCGCCGACAGGAATAAGATCATAGTAGATCCGTGTCCGGCCATATCCTTAATATCCTGCCCCTTTGGAACCCCTGTCCGGCCTCCGGCTCTTGTGATTATGATCGACTGGGAAACCCCGGGCAGGGTGTACTCGGCCCTGAGTGCAGCAGCCGCTCCCGACATGGCGCTGACTCCCGGGCAGATATCGTAAGGAACTCCTTCCTTATCAAGAATGTCCATCTGCTCCCTGATGGCTCCGTATATCGAAGGATCCCCGGTATGGAGCCTGACTATCTCCCCGCCAGAATTAAGCATAACATCCATTATTTCTTCCAGGTTCATATAGGCACTGTCATACTTAAGGCAGCCTTCCCTCGCATAGTCAAGCAGGGCAGGATTAACAAGGGATCCCGCATATATAATAACATCAGCTTTTTCAATTAATTCCTTACCCCTTACGGTTATAAGGTCAACCGCTCCGGGCCCGGCTCCAACGAAATGTACCATGATCTGAAAACCTCCGCTTTGTTTCTATTCTCTTTGTTCTATTCTATAAAATATATGTACATAGTTCAAGCATTATTTATGAACATTTGTTCTGTATTTAATTGACAAATTTCCTTACCTGATTTAAAATATATGTTAACTATTCATCCAAAACAGCGAAAAATGCGAAGTATTTTGAGCCTGTTCTGAATAGTTACATATATATCTTACAGGAGGATATATACTTGGCAAATATTTATAGATTGGATGCGCACGGCTATCCTTTTAAGTTCCCGACCATGGAACTAGACAAGGAAGAATATGCCCGTATAATAAGCGAAATTAACACGTGCTACTCAATGTACGATGGACAGACATTTTGTTTGCATAGTTCTTATGATATTAATGATGGCGCTTACACATATTACTTTGAAAATCATGGATATAATGATTATAATATAGTATCAAAACAAGCTTTTTAGAGGAGAATAATATATGAGAGAGCTAGAGCACAAACTCAATAATCTTCCGAACACATACTTTGATTTCATACACGGAATAACTACTTATGCCAATAAAAAACCTGAACGATACAGGGCTATTATGGAATTTTTAAATGATAATCCAAATGCAACTCCTTCCGATGTTACCGGATTTGTAATGACTCAACCTGATTTTTTCGAGGATGATGTTAGAAATAATCCTGCGGTAGCAAATGTGATGTAAGGAGGAACTAACGTGTACAACTTCAACGCAGAGAAGACAAAAGACGAATGTGTTAAATGGATAAGAGACTGGTTTGATGTAAACGGACCGGGCTGTAATGCCGTTATCGGGATATCGGGAGGCAAGGATTCAACCGTAACCGCCGCCCTGTGTGTGGAAGCTCTGGGGAAGGACCGAGTCATCGGAGTCCTGATGCCAAACGGTGTCCAGGCGGATATAGATGATTCAAGAGCGGTCGTAGATCATCTGGGGATAAAGAACTTCACGATAGATATTTCAGGAGCTGTATCTTCCACACTCAAGGAGCTTACCGACAAGGGTATCGAAGTAACAAACCAGGCCAGGATCAACCTTCCTCCAAGGATTCGTATGACTACTTTATATGCGGTTTCCCAGTGTCATAACGGGCGTGTGGCTAACACATGTAATTTATCCGAGGACTGGGTTGGTTACTCTACAAGATACGGGGATGCGGCAGGTGATTTTTCCCCTCTTGCCCACCTTACGGTAGCCGAGGTCAAGGCGATCGGCAAGCTGCTTAACGTACCCGCCTTCCTTGTTGACAAGGCTCCCTCCGACGGCCTGTGCGGTAAGACCGATGAAGATAACTTAGGCTTTACCTATGCGGTTCTTGATAAATACATCCGTGAGGGAATAATAGAAGATGAGGACACGAAGGCCCTCATCGATAAGAAACATAAGATGAACCTCTTCAAGTTGCAAACACTGCCGGGCTTTGCTTCCGGCTTACCTGAGCTTACGGAATAAAGCAAGGATTCTGCGGGAAAGGGGCTTCAATACCTGACTCATCCAAGTGAAGGATCACGTTCCTTCAGGTATTCTCTTATTTTAAGAAATGAATCGCGGGATATGATGTGCTCCATCAGGCAGGCCTCATCTTCCGCGGTTTTTTTATCGATGCCGACCCTCTCAAGCCAGCCGGTGAAGAAGGCATGCTTCTCATATGTTGCCTGCGCTATTTCCCTTCCGCTGTCTGTAAGCACGATCTTCCAATCATCCCTGATTATATAACCGTCCTCTTCCAGCTTCTTAAGGGCGATCGATGCGGAAGGCTTGGAGAAGCCGAGCTGGGTTGCCACGTCCGTCGATCTGCAGGCCCCGTTCTTATTGATCTGTATCAGGATCGCCTCAAGGTAATCCTCCTTTGATTTTCCGATAAGTGTACGGTCCATAACGATCAAACTCCTAAACGTATCTTTCTTTTCTTTGTTTCTTCTTAACGTCTTATTTCTATTCTCTGATCTTAGCTGTCCGGCTTTTTGCGGATAATCCCAGTTCTTTCGGGCAAAATTAATACCGACAGGCATTTCATAAACATAGGTTTTGTCTAACTAAAGTTAGTTAAATCTAACTCTGAGCTATAAGTATATACCTCTTAAGGCAAAATGTACAGAGGAAAATCAAATTCCGATAACAATTCACTCGCTATTATATTCTCACCACAAAGAGATCACTTCCACTCATCGCCCCACACTTCATCACAAAGGTCAACGCAATACTCTTTGGAAAAACCACTGTCATTTTTTAATATTTCATTTGACCCTGCCTGTCGGTCACTGTAATCTCCCAGCCTGTATACCGTCAATTCATCGATATTTTTGCTAAGGTGTGTGACCAGTGCTTCCACGTAATAATCTGCAATTGCCACTTCACCCCGGTCATTGCGGTTGACCGAAACTCTGGCCATCCCCCCGACCAGCCTGTACCCAATATGCTGTCCCTTACCGGAAGTCCAATTAACGAAGTTACCAAGGGAATAGTATATGAGCATCTTTCGACCTTTGACTTCATCCTCCATCCACTCCACCGGTTGGATCACATGAGGATGTGAACCGATGACCAGATCGGCCCCGTTCTCCATGAATATATCAGCCCATTCCCTCTGTTCATCAGACGGTACAAGGTCGTATTCTATGCCCCAGTGGGGACACACGATAGTAAAGTCAGCCATCTCCTCAGCCTTTTGCAGATCGGCAATGACTTTCTCCTTCTCCAGCTTATTGACCGAATATCTGTCGCTTCCGGATATGTTGACCCCATTGGTACCATAGGTATAATTAAGTACTGCTATCCTCATACCCTTTTCTTCTATTATAATGGGATCATTATCCTGTTGACTGTCACTTATTCCTGCGATCCTGACATCGGGATAATTCTCATTCCAGTATGTGACGCAATTGACCAGTCCCGTCTCGCCCCGGTCATACACATGATTGTTCGCGTGACACACAACATCAAATCCATCCGATGCAAGCTCATCCGCTATCTCAAAGGGTGCATTAAAGGAAGGGTAACCGGTAACACCCAGCTCCCTTCCTCCGATGATAACTTCCTGATTAACTATGGCTATATCTGCTTCCTCTATTTCATCACGTACGTTTTTAAATATTCCCGAATAATCATATGACCCATCCTCCAACCGGCATGTCTTATTTATTCCGTCATGAAGGAGTATATCTCCTACCATAACTACCGATATCTCAGAATCAGGTAAATCTCCCTCGGTGCGGACAAGTGGACGTTTCTCCTGTCTTCCCTCCCTGGCTTGTCCTTGGGATGGTTTCTTTGACATATCCTCGGATACAGTTTTACCTTCCCGGATATCCGAAACTATGGATGTGTCATAAGAACCGTCCCCATTTCCCACATTTCCCACATTTTCAACGGTATTTTGGCAGCCGCACAGGCATAAAGACAGAATAAGCCCGGGTATGATACCCGGGCATCTCCCAAACCTCCTAATCAAGCTTGATCCCCTTAAGAAGATCTCCAAGGCCGGTGCCGATCGTTTCATTTGACGAGTACATCTCAGCTTCCCTGCTTACTTCTTCGCTTCTGCCCTCTTCTTCCGCAGCAGCCTTGATACTCAGGCTTATCTTGCCGTCATTGGTATTAAGGATCTTAACCCTTACCTTGTCGCCAACCTTAAGTACTTCCGATGGCTTCTTGATCCTGTATTCCGCGATCTGCGATATATGAACAAGACCCGACAGACCGTCTCCTATATCAACGAAAGCACCAAATGTCTGAAGGCTCTCGACCGTACCTTCCGTAATTGTACCCGGTATGAGCATTGCGATCTTGTGATCATGCTCTTCCTTAAGCTTCTCTTTTAATACTTCCTTTGCCGATAAAATCAGCTTCTGTTTCTCCTGATCAACTTCAGTGACCCTTACGGTCAACTTCTTATTCTGAAAAGAATCAACATCTTCTACATAGGAGATATCAAGCTGGGACGCAGGAATAAATCCTCGAATTCCCTCTACATAAGCTACTGCGCCGCCCTTGACCGTCATGGTCACCTTGACCGGTATATCCCTTTTCTCTTCCTTGAGCTGCTTAAGTACATCCCATGCCAGGACCTTATTAGCTTCCTTCTTGGATAATACAATATTACCGTTACCATCATCCGTTTTCATGACCGTTGCTTCGATCTCATCCCCGATCTTCACATCATCAAGGACCGAGAAATTCGGATCCTCACTCAAGTCAGCCACCTTGATAATACCCTGGGTATAATACTTAAGATCAAGCGTAACCTCCTCATCGGTAACATCGATGACCGTCCCCTTGATCACATCGCCCTCGTTTATGGTACGGAACGATGCTTCGAGCTCACGCTCGTAGTCCTTCATTGATTCTTCCATTTTTTCCCTCCTATAAAGATGTAATGCCCCCTCCTTCTATGTCATAAGGCATCCACCGCAAGCGGTCCACCCTTATGACGAATCGTCGGCGGCCAATCGTCGGAACCATGCTTAATCATGACTTCGTCATGATGGTTCCTCCTACATTAGAGCTACCCTTTCAAGCTCTTCATAATCGTATTTTCTCTGGTTAAAGTCATTAAATCCGTTCCTGCCTGTACTGTTGCCTGAACTCTTCTCATTCGGAGTGATGCCCTCATTTATCGCCCAGATCATAAAGGCAGTATAGGATGTCTTGAATTCCCGTTGCTGCCTGGCAGCTTCATGGGCAACCCTTACCTTTTCCAGGTCATATCCTGCCGCCTTGATTATAGCCCTGCATTCCGATACCTTGATCCGTTCGATCTCACAAGCCAGATCCAGCACTTCATCAACCAGATCATCCTCATTATATTCCATCAGAGGAGTCTTATCCTCTTCAACCTTATCGTCCTTCCTTAAGCTAACAGGTGTTTTGTCAATATAGAAATACAGGGACTTGATCCTTCCGCCCTTACCTTCCCTGGCCGAGGGCTCGTAACTCACATTGAGTTCGGTCTTTTCATTGATCTCATCCACCGCCTTATCTATCGTCCGTTTAAAATGACGCCAGTCATCATTAGTCTGTTCCTTAACCTTTTCCAGAGCCTTATTATAATCCGGAGTTCCGTTCAGGTTATTCTTAGAGGTCTCGATAAGGGTCTTCTTAACTCCGCCCACCTCAATATTTATGGTACCCATCTCGAACTTAAGCTCCGCCACATCAATATCAACTCTTATTTTATTGGAATCTATCGCTGTTTCTCCCTTGGGAATATAGGCCTTGGACTTAAGTATTTCATACAATCTTAATGAATAATTCGATTTAAAGGATGTGATCACACCCAGATCCAGCACAGTGAAATTGTTTGTAAGCTGGATGAGCTTGTCCTTCATCTCAGGCGCGAACCTTATGGTAAGTTCATTATTCTCATATTTAGCCTTGGTGATCAGCGGAACATATTCGAAGGATTCGGTTTCCGGATTGGAATAACCCATAACCCGGCCTGACAACATTTCGGCCGTTTTATCCAGATTGGAAAAATATGTTCCGGCTTTCCAGCCCATAAGCTTGGATAGCTGCGACCTTGACATTCTTACTATAACCGATCCTTCAGAGTCAACTTCGCCGTTTTTTACGTTGGCTATTGCACAATTAAGTAATTTATTCTCTGTAATAGTGGATTTATATTTGGCAGATATTAAGGCATTACCCTTGGAATACCTTATGCCGGGTGAATAGAATTCGAGTTTATCATTAATATTTTTCATACAGCCCCCTGTTGTTGCTTTATTTTTAAAACAACAATTTTATTAATTTATTTATACGCCTCAAAAAACCTTGAAATTCCGGCATTTTCCGTTTTACTTAACCCTTTTTTTTTATAAAACGGGACCGGTTTCTTTATAATGTCAGCCTTAATGACTTATAAAGATGTACCATAAATTTTATGGGCAAATTAAGCCATTTCCTTTCTTAAAAGATACCCTTATAAGTACGAACTCGTACCATCTTTTTTAGGAAAATCACCTAACTCGTACCATGTTTTTTATCAAGTACAAATATGTTGTACCATATCCTTTTGAAAACATCAAGATATAGACGTGAATTTGTACCAACTTTTTTATAGAAAAATTGTGGGCAAAGTTACTGCGGCTTTATTTTCATAAACTTTGCCCTTTATTTTTACGAGAAATATTATACGTAATTAAATACGCCCTGAAAATATATAAACTTTGCCCATAATTTTTATGTTAACTCTTTTTCGACCTGGATTCTGTTGATAAAAGTCACTCAAACCCCGGAAAACATGAGCATTTTAAGGTATTTATCCCCACCGCATAAAAATAATGGTACAAATATAAATATTGTGGCACTCAGACCAAGGCATAAGCAGGCTACAAAACAAAAAACAGAAAGAAAAGAGGGGCCATAATTTTTTTAAACAATGCCCACAAATTTTATAAAAGGCCCTTAAAAATTTTTAATAATGCCCACTATTTTTACATATATCCCTTACTTTGCCTGCTTATATAGCGAACTTTGCCCTTTATTTTTCGCCTTACAGTTTTAATAATTTATCGTATTTGTCAAGCTGATACCTTAAAACTGAAAGGGCACGAGACGGAGGCTCCTTGTCCAAAAGGGAATTCAAACGATCATAATCAATTTTAAGGCCTATACCTGCTGATTGAGCCTGGACTTCGTGATTCGACGAAAAAGGCTGACAATATGCGCTTTCTATGGAATCTTCTAAACTCATGTCGACTGAGAATTTGTTATAATTTGATAAAAGAGAATCACCGTTATCAAATATTGGTGCTGCATAAAAAGAATCAGTGTCTTCGTTTGCAATAATCCCCAAATTATTGAAATGCCTGTCGGTATTTAATGAAAGCATGTCCAGAGAGAGGATGATTTTTAAATACTCCAGGCAGTCAAAGCCTGTATAATCTATAATAAAATTTCGCACGAATTCGATCCTCTCATTTACTGTTGAAAGGGGAATTATCCGTTCGGACAGGCTTCCTCCATGATACATATCGTATAATCTTTGAAAGCTGATAAAAGATTCCGCAGGAGAAAGAAAGTTTTTAGACCGGCATCCGGACCTGCCGTTTATTGAACATCTCTCATAAATAACATATGATTGCGAATTGGAGCATGACAGGACAAGGCTCATCAGGTATTCAGACAAGCCTTCATAACCGTTTTGATCGACCTTATACCAATAACCTTTATCATAATACTTTGGCTGGGTTCCTGCGGAACTTCCGGAGACCATAACTATGGCTTCCGTACTTAACCGGTAGCTTTTCATCTTATTTTCACATCCTCCCATAAAAGTAATTCATCAGAAGTTTTTATCCAGAAATCATCAGAATACGTTACACCATGAGAAATCTTAATAAAATCATAGGGGTTATTGCTTTGCAAATTAGCCTTTTTCAATATAACTTCAAGATCGCCCCGGTCATCTTCATAACATCTTGACTTGATAAATCTGTAAAAACGGTCAAGATCAAGCTTGTCGCCGGAAAAAGGCTGATGAATGCCATCTGGTTCGATTTTTTCGTATTGTATCTCTTTTCTGTTTTCAAGCAGGAAAACCCTGGCCACGGTCCTATTACGCCACATGATCGTATAATGTACGTCATCTGATGGAGTGATATTCAGCCTGAGATCAAGCGCATTTAATATTGTAATCAAAGTATCAACTGTGGGCAATTGGTGCCCGGATTCAAACCTGCTGTAATTGGCTTGCTTTATACCGCACTTCCGGGCGACATCAGCCTGAGTATATCCAAGCTTTTTTCGGCGCTTTTTAATTTTCATTATTAATTGAGTCATTTGAATATCCATAAGATCACCCTGAAACAATTATATCATTTTTGATATAAAATTCAAATGAAGAAAATCAATGACGCCTGTTTTTGCTTTCGGCAATAAGCTTATCCAGATAGCGTTCGTATTCTTCGCCGGATATAAATTCATCATAATAATAGTCAGCATCTTTTTTAGATGGTGCTTCGTTACTGGGAATATCAATGTTTTGACTTGCTTGGTCAGTGGTCAATTTACTGTCGGATGATTGATAACGCTTGATATATATTGAAGGCTGCGTTTTAATATGGTCAATTGTGGAAGCCAGCCGTACATATTTACCCAGATCCAGCATATGGTAGTGCTTAAGGACCATTATCTTTACATATGAAGGTGTTCTGTTCTTCCCGGAGTACCAATCCTCAACCGTTCTTATAGGAATACAGAAAATATGCGATATTTCGCTTTTTTTAGCCCCCGCAGCGTCGATTATCTCCCTGAAGGTCATTTTTTTGGCCTTGAAAAGGCTTTTTAATAGGAAAATACACTCAGAATACGTGATCCCCAGGGAATCATACTTAAAAAAAGAGCCCTCTGATGACAGGGATGATACATAATCGTCCCTGTCGTTGAAGTTATCTATACTGTCCCATAGCTTGTGAAAGATCCTGTCCGGAAGGATTTTAAGCCTTTGTCTTCCCATTTTTACCTCCGTGAAACGTGTTGTTAAAGGATATCGAAAGAAAAACACCACAGTATACGTGGTTCTCGATTTGAATTATATATGAAAATATCTGCATTAGCAAGCTTTATAAAAATTAAAACATATTTCAAATGTTTCACAAAAGGCATATGAATTATGAATATACCACGTAACACGAGATAGATTATATCTGCAAATACTGTAAATAAGCCACATTTCAATTTTTAAAATTTAATTTAAAATGCTTTGGTTTATTATGGCTCCGTATATATACATCTTATTACTTCTTTCCTCTTTCCTTTACTCATTTCCACCCATTTTCCCTCATTTTTACTTATTTTTGCTTCTTTTCATTTCTTTCCGTTCCTTTCCGTTTTTACGCTTTTTGCCTCTTTTTGACACTCCGGACTTATAGTGTGCTGCGAATCACTCATAAACAAACGGATAGTTTAACAGTGTGTAGAATATTGCCATTCGGAAGTCAGTTTAATAATTAAATAAACTATATAATCATTAAACAAATAAAATGTAATTACACTGTAAAACATGTGAATTTATTAATCTATAAACCAATAAACTATAAAAATATAAACTATTAAACAAATAAATATATTAATTGAAAAACTAAAGATATATC
>DFKQ01000099.1 GCA_002373875.1 Lachnospiraceae bacterium UBA3641 | reverse complement strand
AGCTTAGTATGAGCCCGATATTCGGACGCAGGACGAATATCCTCCCTGTGTGAAGCAGAGGAAAGCATATCTTCCTTGTTCAGTTTTTTAAGTAAATATGTATGGGGATTAATAAATGTATAATATAAGGGGAACTCTTTCTATACTTCTGATAATTACATTAATGAGTTCATCTCTTCTTATGACCGGCTGCAACCAAAATGCAGGTAACGCAGAAGATAACGGGCAGGAAACGGCAGACGCAGCCACAGCGGCTGTCACCGAAGCCATGCCCGTTATTTCGGTAAGCGGCAACGCCGGAAACAAAAGAAACATCAACTTTGAGCGCACCGAGTATACCGGTCCCGAATACGAAGTATCTTCGGACAGTATCGTTCCGGCCGGAGAGGTCAAAACTGCCGACCCCGAAGAAGAGGTTCCCCAGTTTTTCGACGTTGAAGACCCCTTCGATTATACCTTCGGTTATTGTGACGAGGCTATGGGGGATGCCCTTATCGCAGAGCTTAATGCCCAGAGGGCCTACTTTGATGTAGGTGCTCTTGAAACGAACGCAAGCCTTATAGTTGCGGCCGAGGTCCGGGCCAAAGAATACTCCCTGTATCCTGAGTATAAAAAAAGGCCCGACGGACGTTCATTTACTTCCGTGAGCCCTGATGGCTATGTTCAGGATGAGTATTTCATCGTTCCCGCCAGAAATTCGGTGCATCCGGTATGGGACCCCACGATCGGCAACTATATCGATAACAATCCCCCTTATCAGGAAAACACCTACACGCCTTCAACCATCCTTGATGGTCTTCTTGAAATAAGGGAAGCCCGCAATATAATCCTTAATCCCGATTACAAGCAGGTCGGCGCAACCTGGTTCGATACCGGACATTACTTCATTGCAGGCTTCACATTTTCTTATTAGATGATCAGATATTTATAATCCTGATATATTGTGGCTATAAGATTACACAGGTCGGTCCCAATCCCGTTGAATTCAGCCGCTTCAATACGGCTGACGCGGAATACCTTGAGACCGTCCTTTTTCTTTATCCTGATGGTAAATGCCGATCCGTCATGGGTAAAGACAATACCCTCATTTGTCCCTGCTTCGAAGTCCTCAACATTATCATAAAGGGTGAACTTCTCCTTGTAAGGCGCGCCTTCATAAGGACAGAAGGTATCGCAGTTACCACATTCATTACACAGCCTGTCTATATGAAGTACCTGAGGTACGGGATTTCCCGGAACCTTGATCTCAACATTGGCCCTGTTAGGACATACATCAACGCAGTTCTCGCACAGTCTGGAGCAGTCGAGACACCTTCCGCCGTCATTACGGTAATGAGGCTCGCGTAAGATCCCCTTCCTGGAATAGAGACCGCTTAATCTGGTGTCGGAAACCCTTCTTCCTGCGTTTCTTCTGTCATCCGGCCGATTGACGTTATAATAGCTTATTCCACCATAACCAAGACCCGGCCTTCCTTCAGAATCATCCGCGACCATATTCTCGAATTCCTTAAGTATGGCATCCGCGATCTTTCTTGCATCAGCGATCGCCTCAACGACCGTAGCTGAACCTATTCTGCATTCTCCTCCGATATACACTCCCGGTATATTGCTCTCGAGTGTATCCTCGTTGATGACCGGGAGACCGCTTTCATACATGTTTATCCCGTTCTCGCGGTAGAAGGTCGTATCAACCCTTACTCCGATTGCAGTTATCACATCATCCGCAGGAACCGAAATGACTTCATCCGTATCATAGACAGGTGCATATCTGTCAACTGCATCCTCAGGTATACGCGTTACATGACACTTCAGGTATCCGTCATTATATTCAAAGGGCATCATACATTCAAGAAGCTCAATACCCTCACTGAGGGCAAGCTGAAGCTCTTCATCATTGGCGGGCATGAACCGCCTGTTTCTCCTGTAAACTATGTATACATTCCTGAGGCCCTTGACCCTCTTTACCGCCCTGGCCGTATCAACGGCTATATTACTTCCACCGATGATCACCACATTGGCACCAATACTGAGCTTGCCCTTACGTTCCTTGTATTTAAACATGAACTCGTCCGCTGTAATGCATTTGATACCGGGTATATCAAGCTTATTCACGTTTGAAACACCCATTGCCAGTATGGTCTTGTCATACTCCTTCAGCTCTTCAAGCTTCTCTATCTTATGATTACCCCTGAAATCCACATTAAGGGCCTTAAGGAAACCGAAATCCTTATCCACCCGGTCAGTGGGGATACGGAAGTCAGGTATCACATATCTCACCACTCCTCCCGGTTTTTCAAAGCAATCGTAGATAGTCACCTTATGTCCTTCCCTTGCCAGGAAAAAGGCAGACGACATTCCACAGGGGCCTCCGCCGACAATGGCTATATTCAGCTTCCTTCCCACAGGCGGCCTGGGATGGAGTTCATCAATCACTCCTTCGTATCCGTTCTGGGCAGCTATCAGCTTGGCGTCCCGGATCTTGACTGATTTCTCGTAGAATATCCTTGTACAGTTGCTCATGCACTCGTGGGTACATATTGATCCGGTAATAAAGGGCAGGGGATTCTTGTCTATTATGGTGCGCAGAGCCTCAGTGTATCGCTCCTCATCTATAAGGTTAAGATAGCCTGTGATATCCTGACCGATAGGACATCCCTCAACACAGGGAGCGATAAAGCAGTTCACCATGGGTATCCTTCCGGCCTTCCTCTTGAAGATATCCGACTTAACGGGCTTGGTATAATGGTTATTCTCCCTTGCCCGCTCAGCCATCCGGCGAAGAAGTCCGGTCCTCGTTCCGAAACGCTCATTGTATGACCACTCGTTGAATGTGTAGGAGATCTGCTTAAACCTGTTGAAGCCTCCGGGCTTAAGTATCGTCGTATTCATTGTGATGGGCCATACGCCTGCCTCGTAGATGTCTTCGACATTATTGGCATCGGCACCGCCTGAGAAAGCTACCCTGAGCCTTCCGTCAAAGTCATCCGACAGCTTGGCGGCAAGGGCAACGGACAGGGGGAAGATCGCCTTACCCGACAGCTTCAGTTCCTTACTTCGTTCTATGCCCCCAACGATCGGAAATGCGCCGGTCAGCTTAACACCAAAAAGCCTGCCTTCCTTGTTGGCCAGTCCCATAAGCTTGTTTATGATCGGAACCACATCATAATATCTCACACATCTTTCTATTGTTTCCCTGCTTATCTCAATGTCGAAATAGCCCATGGAATCGAGGGTATTCCGGCAGTACTCGTATCCCAGCATGGCGGAATTCAGCTTTATGCCTATGTCGAACTTTCTGTTGACCATCAGGTATCTGGCAATATTCTCAAGCTCATTGATGGAACAGTCAATTGGCGTACATACGGAAATACCATGACTTATCATGGGTGATATATCATCTATATCCTCCTCGGTAAAATTCTGGAACATTCCTATATTGTCGCGAAGATACTCAATGCACTCACCGAAAATCTCAGATTTGCGTGCATCATACATCTTATCAAGGAACTCGGTCATTTCGGGTGACTTGAAATCCTCAAATGTATAACCGGCTGATATATTAAAAACGAAATTATCCATACCCCCCATCTTGTATTCGACAGACAGCACCTTCAGGGCGACCCATGCCTTGCAGTACTCCTCATACGCCTCCTTGAAGGTAAGGTTGCCGGCTCCCTCAACATTTATTGCTTCACTTCCTATGCTTATCTCGGGGTCCTGCCTGATCTGTCTTGGGCATACTGTCCTTAACTCGAAGAAACGGCAGCCTGCCGCATAGGCAGCTATTATGGACTGGGCATACTGGGTATGGGGGCCTGCTGCCGGTCCGAAGGGGGTCTCTATCCTGTCATCACCTATTGGTAATGTCTTGAAGGGATTCGCCTGGTAAAAATCACGCACTCCGAATATGGAGCCCGATTTCTTCTGCTCCCTTAATATCCATCGCATCAGGTGATCAAAGGTTAATGGCTTGAGATTGTCGATCATATCCTGTCCCCCATAATACTATTATCACTTTGTTTACATGTCAGGAACATCACCAGGTAAGCACGCTTGCCCCCCAGGTAAGTCCCGCACCGAATCCGGCGAAGACCAGCTTGTCACCACGCTTAAGCTTCCCTGCCCGATTGATCTTATCAAGGACCATGGGAATACTTGCAGCCGAAACATTACCTGTCTCCTCTATGCAGGTGGGGAACTTATCCATGGACTGACCGAGCCTCTTGGCGATCGCTTCTATCATCCTTAAGTTAGCCTGGTGAATGACAAAATAATCTATTTCATCTGCTGATATACCCTCAGCGTCAAGAACCTCATTAATGCACCTTGGCACTGTACGTACAGCGAACTTGTACACTTCCTGACCTGCCATTCTTACATATGGATAATCCCATTCATTGTGAACGTAAGGGTTCTGCAGGGGGCGGGCCTCACATCCGAGGGCAGGACCTGCCTTACCGTCCGTTCCGAGCACCGACCTTATAACACCTACTTCATCTGCCTTTATCACTGTTGCACCGGCACCGTCGCCAAAGAGGATGCATGACTTTCGATCCTCCCAGTTCATGATACGGGACAGGGTCTCGGCCCCGACTATCAGGATGTTCTTATACATTCCCGACTGAACATATGCATTGGCAACGCTTATGGCATACAGGTAACCCGAGCAGCCGACAACCATATCAAAAGCTGCAGCCTGCATGGCATCAATACCTGCCTGGATCTCTCCCGAAAGGAAAGGGAGCAGGCGGTCAGGCGTGACCGTAGCCGCGATTATAAGGTCAAGATCATGCGCATCCACACCGGCATTGTCAAGGGCCTTCTTAGCTGCTTCAATCGCCAGCGAGCTGGTCCCTTCCTTAACGGCCAGATGCCTTGTCTTAACACCCGTTCTCTCTGTTATCCATTCATCCGATGTGTCCATTATCTTAGCCAGATCATCATTACTTACCACTAATTCGGGAAGTGCCATTCCCGTACCCATTATTCTTGCCAGCATGTCTTATCTCCCTGTCTTTCTGTTTATTTCCTTTAATATTTGATTCTTATATTCTATTTTACCTACCGGTTCGGCTTTACTTTGATTTAGTAGGTATTTCTTGCATCATTTCTCTTCATCTTTACCTACTGATTCGACTTTTCTATGATTTAGTAGGTATTTCTTGCGTCTTTTCTCTTCTTTTTTACCTACCGATTCGGCTTTACTTTGATTTAGTAGGTATTTCTTGCATCATTTCTCTTCTTTTTTACCTACTGATTCGGCTTTACTTTGATTTAGTAGGTATTTGACCATATATCAGAATTTGCGGAATCTCTCGTAACGCTCCTCAGCCAGGATAGTGCCTGACTTTAACGCATTTTTCTTTAGGTATTCCTTAAGTTCCTTCTTCATGTACATGGCGATCGATTTAAGTGTCCATTCATTGGCTCCGCCGTATTCGGGGATTATCTTCTCGATGACACCCAGTTCCTTAAGATCGGCCGCCGTAAGCTTCATAACGTCTGCCGCTTCTTCAACCCGGTCACTGCTCTTCCATAATATCGATGAAAATCCCTCGGGGGAAAGAATCGAATAGGTTGCATTCTCCATCATCCACACTTCGTTGCCGACCGCAAGACCCAATGCTCCGCCGGAACCGCCTTCACCTATCATAAGGCTTACAATGGGAGTCTTAAGGGCCGACATCTCGTAAAGGTTACGGGCAATGGCTTCTCCCTGTCCGTTCTCTTCAGCTTCCTTGCCCGGATATGCTCCCGAGGTATTTACGAAAGTGATTATGGGCATTCTGAACTTCTCGGCAAGCTTCATAAGGCGCAGGGCCTTACGATATCCTTCAGGCGAGCACATTCCGTAGTTCCTGTATGCACACTCATCGAAATTCTTGCCCTTCTGAATTCCTATAACGGTCACAGGCTGGCCGTCAAGATATGCAACACCGCCTATAACCGCATGGTCGTCGCCAAACAGCCTGTCGCCGTGGAGCTCGAAGAAATCATCAAATATGATATCCATATAATCGGTGGTCGAAGGCCTGTCAACGCTCCTTGCCGCCTTGACCTTGTCCCAGGCCGATAAGGGAAGTGCCTTTATGGCCTGCTCTCTTGCCACCTCTTCGGGCTCAGCCGTATCAGCATCCGAAGTTACAAAGTCAGCGAAGCCCTTAACCTGCGTATATAACTTAAGCAGCTGGGTCAGCGTCTTCTTTAAGTTCTTACGTTCAACTATCGCATCAACGAAGCCATGCTCAAGTTGGAATTCACTTGACTGGAACCCTGCCGGCAGCTTCTCTCCTATTGTCTTCTCGATTACCCTGGGGCCTGCAAATCCGATAAGGGCTCCCGGCTCCGCAAGGATCACATCACCCAGCATGGCAAAGCTGGCCGTTACACCACCGGTTGTAGGGTCGGTAAGAACCGGTATGTAGAGAAGGCCTGCATCCGAGTGCCTCTTAAGGGCCATACTGGTCTTCTCCATCTGCATAAGGGACATGATGCCCTCCTGCATCCTTGCTCCGCCCGAGCAGCAGAAAAGTATTACCGGAAGTCTTTCCCTGGTAGCCCGCTCAACCGCTGCGGTTATCTTCTCGCCGTATACATGACCCATGGAACCCATAAGGAACCTGGAATCGCATATCCCAAGGACAACCGGAATTCCATTAATGGTGGCACGTCCTATGGTCATGCCTTCCTTCTGCCCGGTCTTCTCCTGTACCTCCTTAAGCTTCTCCTCATATCCCGGGAAGTTAAGGGGATTCTTCTCTTCAACATCCGCAAACCACTCTTCAAATGACTCGGGATCAGCCACCATCCTTATACGGTTGTGAGTCCTCACCCTGAAGTAATAACCGCACTTGGTACATACATACCTGTTCTGCTTGGCCTCAGTCTTGTCGATGACAGCCCCGCATAGCTTGCAGGTTACTGTGTTTTCGGAAGGGGTCTGCTTCCTGTTTAATGTAAAATAGTTTTTGGCGCCCTTAAATCCTTGCCACATTTCAATTCTCCCTGGTATTTACTCCTTTACCTACTAAAATGTTATTGCCTCTGTTAAGTAGGTATTTTTTCTTCTGACGGCTGATGATGGTCTACTTTCCAATTGCGAACATGATCTCTGCGGAACAAGCAAGCTCTCCGTTCACGGTTGCCTTGCCCTGGCCGATGCCGATGGGACCCTTGAGTTTCGTGATCTCAACCTCGAGGGTGAGGACATCGCCGGGAACGACCTTACGCTTAAAACGGGCCTTATCGATCCCCGCAAAGTAGGCCGTCTTACCCTTCATCTCAGGCATGGACAGAACTGCGACAGCACCCGCCTGGGCCATTGCTTCCACGATAAGAACACCCGGCATTACCGGTTCCACCGGGAAGTGGCCGCCGAAGAATGGTTCGTTGTAAGTCACACACTTCCTTGCCTTTACCGACTTCCCCTCTTCCATCTCCTCGATGGCATCAAGAAGCATAAAAGGCTGCCTGTGAGGTATTATATCCATTATTTCCTTGGCTGTAAGTAAATCCTTCTTTGTATCTAACATATTCTGTCCTTTCCATCTCATCCGGCTTTACACTTCATCCGGCTTTTACACCTCATCCGGCTTTCGGCAACCTTCCCCTCAAGGGAAGACAGCTGTCAGCGAAGCTGACTGATGAGGGCTCATTCACTGTATTTACTTACAAGCAGCGATGCGTTGTGGCCGCCGAATCCCAGCGAATTGCTGAGGGCATGTTTAAGGTCCACACCGCTTACCGCTTCCTTACAATAATCAAGATCTATCTCCTCATCCTGCTCTGCGTAACCTACGGTTGCATGGATGAAGCCGTCATTAATTTCCTTAACACAGGTGATGAATTCAACCGCCCCGGCCGCACCGAGAAGGTGGCCGACCATTGACTTTGTAGAATTGATCTTAAGGTCCTTCGCGTGATCTCCGAAGGCAAGCTTTATTGCCCTGGTCTCAAAGAGGTCATTGTGGTGGGTTCCCGTTCCGTGGGCATTTATGTAGGTAAGCTCACAAGGATCGACCCCACCGTCCTTAAGTGCATTAAGCATTGCTGCCGCAGCACCTGAACCATCCTCTGCAGGTGAAGTTATATGATAGGCATCCGACGAACATCCGTAGCCCGTAACTTCCGCATATATCTTAGCCCCTCTTGCCCTGGCATGTTCAAGCTCCTCAAGGATCACAATACCTGCTCCCTCACCCATTACGAAGCCTGACCTTCTCTTGTCAAATGGAAGTGAGCAGCATTGAGGGTCATCAACCGTTGACAGGGCCGTAAGAGCTGTAAAGCCCGCTACCCCCGTAGGAGCTATTGAAGCCTCACATCCGCCGGCTACCATGATATCGGCATCTCCGTACTGGACTGTCCTGAAGGCTTCACCTATCGAATTGGTACCTGTTGCACATGCAGTGACAACGTCTATGCTCTTGCCCTTAAGGCCGAATGCTATCGATACATTGCCGGCTGCCATATTGCCTATAAGCATGGGAATAAAGAGGGGATTGACCTTGTTAGGTCCCTTCTCAAGCAGCTTAATATGTTCCCTCTCGATCGCCTGAAGGCTTCCGATACCGGAACCTATCGCAACACCAACACGGAAGGGATCTTCCTTCTCCATGTCAATGCCCGCATCCTCCATGGCTTCCTTAGTAGCTGCCATCGCATACTGAGAGAACTCCTCCATCCTCTTGGCCTGCTTGAAGTCCATATAATTCTTAGGGTCGAAGTCCTTAACCTCTGCTGCCATATGGCATTTGTAATCAGTCGTATCAAACTTGGTGATGGGGCCAAAGCCAATCTTACCTGCCTTGATTCCCTCCCAGAAATCATTCACATTATTTCCGATAGGAGTGATCGCTCCCATCCCGGTCACTACTACACGCTTCTTGCTCATCTCGCTTCCTCTCTGTTTCTGTTTGCTTCTTTTTACCTACTTTTTCTTCGCTTTTGCAGTTTAGTGGGTATTTCTCCTTCTATTTCCTTCGTTTTTTACCTACTTCTTCTTCACTTTTGCAGTTTAGTGGGTATTTCTCCTTCTATTTCCTTCGTTTTTTACCTACTTCTTCTTCGCTTTTGCAGTTTAGTAGGTATTTCTCCTTCTATTTCCTTCGTTTTTTACCTACTTCTTCTTCACTTTTAAAGTTTAGTAGGTATTTCTTCCATGATCATCCTTCGGATTTACCTACCGGAATGATGATCTGCTTTATTCAGGCCATAATTATATAACCATGCCACCGTCAACATTGATAACCTGGCCGGTAATATAATCCGACATATCCGATGCAAGGAACAATACCACCTTAGCTATATCCTCAGGCTGCCCCGTCCTTCCAAGAGGGATCGCCGCTATCGTTGCTTCCTTAGCCTTATCGGTCATCGCTGCCGTCATCTCGGTCTCAATAAAGCCGGGGGCTATTGCATTACAGTTGATACCCCTGCTGCTAAGCTCCTTGGCCACACTCTTGGTAAGGCCGATAACCCCTGCCTTGGCGGCCGAATAATTAGCCTGTCCGGCGTTACCCGCAACACCCGAAACTGATGACATGTTTATGATCTTGCCTGCCCTCTGCTTAAGCATGTACCGGGATGCATGCCTTATTATATTGAAGCATCCCTTAAGATTGGTACTGATCACGGCATCGAATTCATCCTCGCTCATCTTCATAAGGAGGTCATCCCTCGTGATGCCCGCATTGTTTACAAGGATATCGATCCTGCCCTTATCGGCGATTATCTTATCGATCATTTCCTTACATTTGTCAAAGTCAGCCACATCGCACTGTACGGCTTCGGCCTGTCCTCCTGCCGAAAGGATCTCATTCACGACTTCGTCGGCACGTGCTGCCGATCCATTGTAATTCACATATACATAGGCACCGCTCGCTGCAAGCTTCTTAGCCACACCGGCACCTATTCCTCTTGATGCTCCCGTTACAAGAGCGATTTTACCTGTTAACATATGCCTCTAACTCCTCGGGTGTTTCTATATGATATGATTTGATATTCTCTTCCTTTGTTATCTTCCTCATGAATCCGTTAAGGGTCTTACCGGGACCTATCTCAACGAAGGTGTCAACACCTTCCTTTATCATGAGCTCGATAGTCTGTTGCCAGCGGACCGATGAAGATATCTGTTTAACAAGCAGATCTTTTACATTGACCGAATCAGTCACCAGTTCTGCGGTAACATTCGATACATAAGGAACCTTGACTTCATTAATGGTTGTCTCATCTATGACCCTGCCAAGCTTCTCGCCTGCGGGAACAAGCATCTTCGAATGGAAGGGGCCGCTTACGTTAAGGGGAACCACCCTCTTGGCTCCTGCTTCCTTAAGAGCTTCAGATGCCTTAAGTACGGCTGCTTCTTCACCTGTTATAACGATCTGTCCCGGGCAGTTGTAATTGGCTATACTGACCCCGACCTTTGGGACGGGGTAACCCGCCGGCTTTGAGACATCAGAGAAATCCGCAAGGATTTCTTCCTTTCTGACCCCGGATATTTCTTCGCACACCTTCTCGATCGCCTCAGCATCCATCCCAAGGACTGCAGCCATGGCACCACCGGTAGGAACTGCCTCCTGCATGAAGATACCCCTCTGCCTTACAACCTTGAAAGCATCCTCGTAACTTAATACTCCGGCTGCTATAAGGGCACCGTATTCGCCCAGGGACAAACCTGCGGTATAGTCACACTTAAGCCCCTGCTCCTCCATTACCGCATATATGGCTGCTTCAACAGTAAGCATGGCGATCTGGGTGTACTCGGTAATATTGATCTTATCCCCGTTCTCTGTCTCAAACCCGGTTCTGTCTTCATTAAAACACAGGGCCGGAATGTCAAGTCCTGTTGCCTTGCTCGCTATATCGAATATCTCACGGGCCTTTTCGTACTTATCATACATTGCCTTACCCATGCCTATGAACTGCGCTCCCTGGCCGGGAAACATAAACATTATTTTGCTCATTTACACTTCTTCCTTTACTACTACGCTACATGTCATACGAATTCGTCCGAACCTAATGGCATCAGGACTCCACCTCTTCGCGGTTTCTACGCTACGCTTCGGTCCACGCAGAACAATCATCCATCGGATGATTTGCGACCCTCATGACGAACTACCATCCGGTCGGAGAGCACTGTTCCTCTCGTCCGGAATTTACTCAGGTCCGCTCAGTGAATTCAGAAATTTGAATTGGGAAAGTCTCTTCTTGTTTCAGCCTCTGTGAACCATCATAAAGAACTGGCTTCGCTTCGAGGAACCGTCCCCTGTTTCATATTTACTGTGAAACGAGGAACCGTCCCCTGTTTCACTCTCCCCTCCATCCGGTCGGGGAGCACTCTTCCTCTCGTCCGAAATGTACTCGTCTCAGCTTATCATAATTTCAACAGTTTACTTGCATCAGTAATTATCTCGTCAATAATCTCCTTGCAGGACATATCATTTCTTGAGATCAGGCCAGCGATCTGGCCTGCCATCATGGATCCGTTCCTGGTATCGCCGTCAACGACTGCTGCCTTTAAGGATCCAAGGGTCAGCTTCTCTACTTCTTCGAAGGGTACTCCCTCCTTCTCCATTCGCAGGTATTCCTTGGTCATCTGGTTACGGAGCACACGGACCGGATGTCCGTATGAGAGACCCGTTACCTCCGAATCTATATCCTTGGCCTTGACTATCCTGTCCTTGTAATTCTGATGGGCAATAGACTCGGTAGCCGCGACAAACCTTGTTCCCATCTGGACTGCCTTGGCACCAAGCATGAAGGCTGCTGCCATTCCACGTCCGTCTGCGATACCACCCGCAGCAATGACAGGAATCGTTACTGCATCAACCACCTGCGGAACAAGGGTCATTGTCGTAGCCGATCCTATGTGGCCGCCCGATTCCGTGCCCTCGGCTATCACAGCCGATGCGCCGCCGCGTTCCATAAGCTTAGCCAGTGCCACGGATGCAACCACGGGAATGATAACCGTACCGGCTTCCTTCCACATATTTATGTACTTACCGGGATTACCGGCACCCGTTGTCACGACCTTAACCTTCTCCTCGGCAATGACCTTTGCTATCTCATCCGCTTCCGGATTCATGAGCATAAGATTAACACCGAATGGCTTATCAGTCTCCTCCTTGCAGGCATGGATCTGATCACGTACCCAGGAGGCCGGAGCTCCACCTGCACCGATTATGCCAAGACCGCCTGCATTGGAAACCGCACTTGCAAGCTCATGGGTGGCAACCCAGGCCATACCACCCTGTATTATCGGATATTCTATTCCCAGTAATTCTGTAATCTCTGTTTTCATAATATATCCCTTATCGTAACTATTCAGAACATGCTCAAAATACTTCTTATTTTCGCTGTTTTAAACAGTTACCCCTTACCTAAGTATGCTCCCACCACATTGTGGTGAGAGCATAAATTATCATTCAATATAAATATACTATCAGTCCTCGTTAGCTCCATGTTCCTTGAGGTACTTGATAACGTCTCCTACTGTCTGAATATTCTCAAGGTCGTCCGTAGGAATCTCAACTCCGAACTCCTCTTCCATTCCCATGATAAGCTCGAACAGATCCAGTGAATCAGCGCCCAGATCATCCTTGAAGGAAGTCTCCTCTGTAATGGCCGCATCTGTGTTTAACTGCTCCCTGATCATTTCGGTTAACTTCTCTAACATAGCTTCTCTCCTTATTATCCTATACTGATATACATATTAATATCGGGTACACAACCCAACCTTTCAAATCATATATTGCATATAGAGATTTGTCAACTTTTTTTCCCGATTCACTTGATACGTTTTGCGGTAACCACCAGGCGGCCGTTTTCAACATGATAGGCACACACGGACAGGGTTATGAATTCATCCCCGAACTCGGCTGTAACTCCGGTATCATATAGCTGAAGCTTCTTTACATTCTTATAGTAGTCATCGAATTCCTCTTTAGTATCCGCCTCAAAGAATTTATAGTACTTAAACACATCCTGGTCCATCCTGTAAACCTGGGATAAGAAGACGGATACGATCTCGTATTCCCTTTCCTCATATAGGCTTGAAAACTTTATGATCGAATGCTGCTTCTCAAAATCCTGTTTTCTATACTTATCAAGGTCTCCGAACATGGACCCGTTCCGCATGTTATGGCCGTGGATTATCAGATTAGTGGAGGGTTTGGTACCATCCTGATAATCATGCTCAAGTGTACCATCCCCGACTACCGAATCAGTGTCCATGATAAGGCAGCCTGCACTGGATGAATTCCCGTCAAAATCACGGTCCAGATAATAATCCTCATTATCCGGTGTCTGCATGACCGGATAATCAATTACCATATCATCAACCTTAAGCCAGCCGATACAGTCATTATTCTTCTCGTAATACTCCCTCATCTTAGGAAGCATCTCTTCCGAAGTCTTAGTTCCAAACAGAATATCATCTTCATCAAGCTCGGCGCTGACATCGCTTGCCACTGTATTGGACACCTGAATACCCGACGGAACTTCCTTTGCTATATTGTCTATTTTTTGTTCAGGCTTATGGAATAACGATGCGATACCGGCGATTATATATATTGTGATAATAAAGGCCGGTACAAAAACGAGTGGAGCAAGTTCAACTCGCTCCACCCGAAATGGCCAATTCAGTTTTACTACACCAAGAAAATATCGGTTGGTAGTATTACTCATATTTATTTCTCTTATGTAAAAGGATGTAAAACAGTGTTAAATGTTCTTAGCCTTCTTATTGTAGAAGTAGAGTCCTGCACAAACAGCGGCTGCAACTATGGCTACCATTACAAATATAATTGCATTGTTCTGGCCTGTCTTGGGAACCCTGTCAAGACCCTCTGAATCCGACTCCCTGGCTCCCAATACAGCAGTATATCTGTTATTTGAAGTCGAATCACTTACCGTAACCTTTGTTTTTTTGTCAGAGTCCTTAATAGTTGCATTCTTAAGGTTAGCTCTGCTAGTGATGTCGATCTCCTGACCCTTAAGACCATAAAAAACCTCTTCACCTGTTGTTCCATCAGCTTTGGTATAGGTAATTACTACCTTATATACATTTGCGGAAGCATCAGCATATACCTTCTTGTTGTAATTAGCAGAGCTGTCACAGGGGAATGCTCTGAAGGTAATGGTAGTAGAATCAGCTGAAAACTTGGAATTCAGGTTATTGATGATCGATTCAACCGTAGGCTCATCAATAGTGGCACTTGTTCCTTTTTCCTTGGCTACAGACGTTGTTCCCAACGAATCACTATCCTTAAGAACCTGAAGCTTGATACCCTTGACATCGGAAATGGCAGTTTTGGTACTGTCCTTGTTGCTGTCATCAACACCTGACTCAGAGCTTGTATTTACCTTCTTGGGAGCCTTATAGGTAAGAGTCCTGTTGTCATCCGAATACGACAGGGTAGGAGTGGAATAGATCGTTACATCCTTCTCCTTAGCGGTATCACTGTCTATCGTACACTCCCTCCATGCTCCGCCAACATAAGCAGTCGCCACAAGCTTAATGGCTTTATCATTGGTACCCTTATCTACCTTATCCTTGAACTTAACCTTTACGGTTACATTCCCATCGGATGTATTCTCTGTATAATTAACACTATCAACATAGTCTTTATAACTGCTGTCATTTTTTGCGGCAAAATTAATATATCTCAGAGGAATAGACTTATCTACAGGTGTAGCCTTAAATTCAAGCGTATAGCCATTGGTAATATATTCAACATAATCCGTTGTGTTTATTCGGGGAGTTGTTACGGCAGAATTGTCAGTCCCCTTAATATAAACCAAAAAATATACGCCTTCCTCGCCCTCGGTATCAGAACTTCCATAATAAGCAACACTCGTAAAATATATGCCATCGCTATTTTCTTTAGTCGCCTTTATGCCGGAAGATGTATCAAAATAGGACTTATAACCACTATCGGGCCTAATGCCTGTCTTGGTGGCACCAGATGGCTTCGTTATAGAAAACGATATTTTCTGGTTAACAGCCATCTCAATTTCATAATCATCGTCTGTATTGTAAGTTCTCGTGGTCTTACCATCCGCTGAGGTGACGGTTGCGGTCATATATGAAGGACCCTCATACACAGGACCCGATGACACAAACGATGCTGTCAGATTATTAGCGGATTCATTCTTGGATACGGTCAAGGTTCTCGTCAGATTCATATTGCCGTCCGACCATCCGTTAAAATCATATCCTGAATTCGGTGAAGCCTTAACTGTAATAGTCTCTCCCGCATATGCGTATTCATCAATATTTCCACCGGTTATCGTTCCGCCGCTGCCGGCACTTATTTTTACTCTGTAAAGCTTATCTACCGCAGTCTCGGTCACGGTAGCACCGGTGCTGTTCATTGTAAGATCAGCTTCTACACTTACTGTACCGCTGAAAGAACTCTTTTTTGAATTTACTTTTCCCTTAATACCCGAAATGGGTGTTTTTACTGTCTTGTTCTCGGACAGCGATATCGTTGATTGCAGCGTCTCACTGCCACTTGACGCTCCCTTGGCGTAAACAACCAAATTACCGCTGACCGTAGTCTCAACTTCAGCCGAATCAGAGTCGGGATTTACTGTAATTGTCACTTCCCCGGCCGCCATTGCCTTGTTCGCAAATCCAAACGAGCTGACCAACCCGACTGCACCTGCAACAAGTAGAAACTTTTTAAATAGTTTCATCTTCTTTTCCTCCGTTTTACATCCTATTCTTTTACATTTATAAGGTAGATGGGCATAATTTTACACCCACTACGCTCAATCATAAGTATAATACTATATTCGACATTTTTTCACAACATTCATTCTCGTGTAATATTTAACAATCTTTCTGTCACATTATGATTTTCGCCGCAAACCCATGGTTTTTAGGCATATTTCAGGCTGTTTTATGTAACCCAATATCTTGGGGATTCCAGGTTTTAAGGCACATTTTCTTGTGTTTGTGATCAAATAGCATTGTTATTTTAAATTTTTCTTGTGATTTTGCACAAATAAATCCGCACTGATCCTCCGACCTATACAGGTTACAGATTAGCGGTTATCTCCTTAAAGTCCATCACAAGCTCAGGATAGAGGGTTACCGGCACCACATCCTCGAAGGTATAGTCGGCAGTTTCCTCATTCTTGTAATCCAAAACCCTTATAAGCTTCTTCTCCGGATCCACTATCCAATACAGGCCCACACCGGCTGTTCCGTATTTAAGCATCTTGATCATGTAATCCATCTTGTGGCTTGAAGGGGATACGATCTCTATTATCCAGTCAGGTGCCCCGTGACATCCTTCGTCGTCAAGCTTATCCTTATCACAGATAACAGATATATCCGGTTCAACATAATTATATTTGTCCTTATTCAGAAATACGGCAAAGGGGGCCGGATCCATCTCACATTTTCCACCATGCTCAGTTATATGGTTCTGTATTCTGTTTGAAATCCCAACCAACAAACGTTGATGATTTCTTGATGGTGCTGCCATATCATACCACACGCCGTCTATAAGCTCCGCTCTCTGTCCTTGTGGCAGTGCCTTTATTTCATCGACAGTACGCATTTCTTCCATATTATAATCCAACACTGCCTCCATATTAACCTCCCATTCTTTGCTTAGACATGTTCCTTGCATCAAATCATAGTATCAATTAAAAAATACCATAGACCGCAGGCTTTATCAATCACGTACATACCTGTACAACAGATATCTCTCATAGGTTCCCATGTACTCAAGCTTCCAGGCTGTCAGATCCCAGCATGGATTACCGGTTCCGGGATCGGCCGTGACGCTCACCGTTCCTTTCATATTCTCAAGAGCTCCCTCCCTTGGAGTCCTGTCACCAACAAAGTTCTCATCCTCCGTATACCCCGCTTCGTTTATGGATTCCAGACCAAAGTCGGTATAAGTACAATCCAGGATAAGATACTCCATATCATAATGGTCGGCAGCCTTATTAACAAGCTCCATGTTCGGGCAGGATGTGGCAATATTCTCACATGCCCACACAGCATCAAGAGCTGCCTGTCTAAGATCCCATATCCTTCCATAGGTTGCATCTTCTCCATACATAAGCTCTATATCATAACTGTACTGCCGGAATGCCGATGCAGTCTCGTAGGGTGCTACAAGCCTTACCACCCCGTCTCCGTTGTCTTTTTGATCCTTAAGCATAGCATCAGACATATCAATAAGAACCCCGGGCAGTTTATAGAGATTATCCGCTTTTTTAAAGCGGTAATCGGTTATCTGAAATACACCGCTTAAGAAGATCACCGGAATAAGTGAGATCGTAAGCAGGACCTGTTTCTTCCTGCCCTTGACAGCACTTACCATTAGCGTTCCACCCATAGCTGCGATCGCGGTCGCCATAAAGAGCCAGTTAAATCTGCCGCGTATCTCATCATCATATACATGAAATACGAACCTGTTAACCGCAGGCAGGCATACATATATACCGGCGATCAATACCATCGAAGGATACAGGATCAGCCGCTTAAGCCTCCTGTCTTCAATATAGAAGGCAATGAATAACAGGGTCACGAAATAGAGGGCCATGAACATGCCGTTACCCGTAAAATCATTATTCAGATGTACGATATCGAGTATGTAGTCTTTGACCATTAATACTTATCGAAATCCTTTCGAAATCAACGTGAATCCTATGTTACTTATACAATACCCCTGCGTACAAAAGCCTGCCGGCAACTATCACCAGCAAGTCCGGTACCATGGCAAGCCCCATACAAATAAGCGGCTTCAATTTCCTGTCCTGCAAAGAATAACTAAATGCATAAGCCATACACAGAATAAAGGCAAAGAGGGAACCCATATTGGACAGCATGGCATTGGCAAGGGCTGAAATCCCTATAAGAATATAATCACCTGCCTTCACGCTTTCCTTATCCCCCATCCGAAGCAGGAGATACCAGGTTAACGGAAGCATGATCATCGCAACTATCGACCGTCCCTGCCATATGATGGTGAGCAGGGTGTAGCCTGCCGAATATATCGTTTCAAATGAAAACAGATGGATCAGAGATAAGAAGAAAAGGAAAAGTCCTTTCTTCCGGATACCCTCCCCGAATATAACTCCTCCGATCATATTAAAGATCACATAACTAAGCGGGATATACAGAAGGGGCATAACCGTATGGGCCATTACCGCAGGATGAATCATGGTCAGTGAACTTATAAGCGCGATAAACAAAGGATACGGAGCCGTAAGATCCTTGATCTGTTCACCCACGGGTATGCCGTGATGAATACCCGTTATAGGATTGTACTCAAGCATGGTATCCTTACTTAATGCCTCCATTGCATCAACGATAAAGCGGGCATCATCGGTATCCGTGTGCATCCTGACTGTAAGTAGACCTGTTTCGAACACTATCACCGTGATCGCCGCGATCCATATACATACAGTGAAGATGTCAACACCCTTCTTATCTGTGTCCGAAGCATCTCCCGGGTTTTCGGCATCCCGGGTACAGTCGGGTGAGCTTAACTCACGCTTCTCTCTTCCCGGTATTCCCCGGCGTAAGGAAAGCACTACAGACGCCAGGCACACTGCAGCCATCAGCAATACCCAGGTATGTTTAAGCGTATGGAATGGGGCATGTAAAAGGATCATGGGAATAGCCGGAACAAGAAAAAGGACGCACATCACCATGAAGCCGTAGGACAGATTCATTCCTATCTTAAGGCCCGTTTCAGATGATTCTGTCAACAAGCCAAGGAGACGCCCTGCAAGAAAGGGGACGATAAGTGCCCATATTATGATAAGAAGAATATTCACAGGTGTGATCATTTTCCAACCTCAACCAGATAGCCGGTAAAACCATACTTATCGAATGCCTTATAAGCATACGCCTTATCATAGTGGTCATCAAGAAACTTAAGCTTCTCATCCTTATACATATTGTCGATAAGAAGAACCGACTTGCCAACGCTGTCCTTACCGGCAAGAGCCGTGAAGGGATTGGAATAACCGTACCTGTCGGTGATACCCCTGGTTATCGGCGAATTGACGAACCAACTGCCTACCGTCACGAAATTATCGAGACTCCCCTGTGCATATGGCCTGAAAACATCATATCTGCAAGCCGACTGAAAGGTGAAGGTATCCGCAACGTAAAGAGTATCCTTATCATACATAAGAGAATCAAGCATGGCCCTGTAGTCCTGTTCGCTGCGCTTATAGGAGTTATAGTCAAGCCTGTTCCCCAGAAGGACCGCAATACAGGCTACCGCAACAAGTGTCAGTATAGAGCCAACCATATATCCGGCCTCAGGACCCGCCTTTTCGGTAAGTCCTGCAGTAATGATGAGGCTTATTAGCAAGACGGCAAGAGCCAGTATTGCTGCGAATACGATCCGGTGACTCCATCTGCCGCAATACTCATAATACACAAGAATACCTGCAAATACAACAAGGCAGACCGCAAGGATGAGAAGCCCCACATGGTCCCTCTTTCTAACAAACATGAAGATAAGATATATTGAAGCGATAAGAACTGCCAGTACTATCGGGTCGAAAATCAGAACATCCTCATAAATGTGCCGTGCAAGAGCCTTCGCGCATTCAACTGCGGTCCATCTGTCCGGCGCTCCCTTAAGGACCTCCTTCATCATATCAGTGCTGAGCACGGTATCATCTCCGAACTGCCAGGTCAGATACATACATGCATCATTCTCATTGATCCTCAACCCCTGAAGCCGATCAGCATACCGGTTATAGTCAAGCAGGTCATACCTGTAATCCAGCAGTTCCATCCTGGTGTCATTATATTCCATGAAGTCCTTCCAGGCCGCATCCTTATTGTAAGCTTCACGGTTAATCAGCTCACTTCCCGCAAACACCATAAGCAGTGGCAGGAATACAAAAAAATATCTTAAGAATACTCTGCCGCATCTGCCTCTGCTCTTCTTCATGTTCCCTGCAAAATCATACACAAGCAGGGGTATAGACATAAGGCTTGCAAGCATATATGACGAATCCCGAAGGAGCATTCCGTATATGAGCAGGAGATATGCTATGACCATAAGGAGAATGGTTTCCGCAGGGTTCTCCTTCCTGACCGGCTTGCCTATCTTCTTGTTCAGCTTGTCATTTGCTGCCCTCTGTACATCCTGAAAGACCTTTCTTCTGTAAAGAACATACATTATCAGCATGTATCCTATTACAGAAATAAAGGTAGCGGTTTTGGAATACTGAACAGAGACATATACTTCATGAAAAACTGCCAAGACAAAAATGACAGGCAGTATCCTTCCGGCATCTTCATGTCCCTTTTCAGAGCACACCGCCCTTATCATATAGGTGAAGGCAGTCAGCGCCGTGAAAATAAAGATATACTGCAAAATGCTGTGCCAGCGGATAAAAGGGCACAGCGTATACAATGTCCTGTATATATATCCCAAGACCACATTCACATATATAAGATGAACTTCCCTTGTACCATAAGCTCCTTCGGCTATCATTGACAGGAAGGCATCATCATTTTCCTCGAAGCAGGGGCGATACACAAATATCGCAATAAGAAGAGTGACTGCATTTACGATAAGGGCATATATTATGCGGTTTTTTGTGTAATTACTCTTTTTGTTCATATATCTGTTACTCTTAAGTGTTCCCGGGCGACATTAAAGGAACACGTCAGGCTTCACGAACGAAGCACGGATACCGGGTATCGGGCGGTTCCGTACATTCCACAAGTCTTAACTTACCCGGCTATGATAACGCATATCCCCACTATAATAGGGATAACATACATAAACGCAAGCACTATAAGGAATGCGACAGTGTATGCAGGAACAAGCTTATGTGATGCTTCAGCAAGCCCTTCACGTACCTTTTCAGCCACCTGCTCCTTACGTATACCGGCAAGTATAAGGTACACGATACATGCAATCAGAGTGACTGTTGTAACGAACCATCCGAATTTCATTCCCGGCGGCGTGAACTTCATGGTCACGAGGTTGTCGCCTGCCTTAAGGGGTACAATAGTGAAAAGTCCGGCATATGATTTTGCCTTGGCTCTCTTACCGTTGTCCTTAACCTTCCAGCCCTTGTCATAGGTCATGGGCAGGAGCATGTATTCATCATCGGTGTCAGCTGCCTGCGTAAATGTGACTGCATTTTTCCCGATATCGATATGTTCATCGAGAGGCTCGATGTATGCGGCACACAGTCCATCCATAACCGCAAGATCAATACCTATTATATCAACCTCATAGTAGTCGCCCTTCTCACCGTCCATGGAAACACTTACCTTAACGTCTTCGTTCTCATAGGTTCCCAGATATACCGCATTATTGTTAAAATGCGCAGGATAATAAATATTTCCCGTATCGCCTATTGTGGGCACGTTTGCCGTGAAGCTGTCATCACCGCGTTCAACCGTTATGGTCGAATTGGCATATTCAGTATCCTTACCCGCTCCCAGAAGGTATACTGCCGTCTCCTTACCTATCTTAAAGCTTGCATTCACCTGCTTGCTTCCGTTCACGCTGGCCGTTTCCGTGCTTACATCATCAGCCGACGCATTGTCATCCCTGACGATCCAGTAGGCAATATCATCATCGGAACCCGTGATCGAACGGTATATGGAGTTGTGCGCCTTTACGATATTCGCATCCTCTGTAAATTTATCATCGATCCCCTTAAGCTTAATGCCAAAGGGCAGGGTGTACCTTGGCTTGTACATGTAGTATGTTGCCTTCTCATCGCTTCCCCGCTTAATGTTAACCTCGGTCTCATCAACAAGCTCATACAAGCGTTCATCCATGGGAACAGTGCTGATCACATTGCGCACGCCCAGCAGGGCATCGGTAAATACCGTACCGCCTGCGTCAAGAAGCCTGGTAAACTGAACAGAATAACCCCAGGAATATGCACCGTCCTGCTCGCCCGGAGCTATCATATGGGTCCAGTTACTGAGCGCAGCCCTTGAAAGAATAAATCCGTAATTGGCATTAAGGGTCTCATCAGGGTTCTTGACCCTGGCAAGATACTCGGGTTCAAAGTAGAAATCATTCTTAAGCTGCTCACTGATATAGATAAAGTCACCGTTCTGCTCGGGTTCCTCGGTATATCCCGTAATAAAGTCGGGCTTGCCGAAAAGAAGAAAACCAAAGCATAAAAGCTCGAAGGCAAGGACGCCTGCCGCCCACTTATATGAAGGATGGAAAGTTCTGACCTTTTCCGGCTCTTGCGTCGATCGATCATCTCCGGTCTTCTTCCCGAAGCCGGGAAGAGGTTTATTAAGCGCCCTGGCATTAAGCAGTATCATATAGAAGATAAAGGTTATGACCATAATGGCTGAAGTCATGTGGAATACGCTCCTTAAGGGCATTCCCGCATGAGCCCTGTATATACCCACAAAGATAAGGAAGGTTATGAGGGTAAAGAGGAAACCGAAATACCATTTCTCATTATATTTAACCCATGGATCATCCGCTTCTACACCTGCGCTACCTGCTTCAGGGCCGCCTTCGCCGTATAGCTCACCCGCGTAATAACAGGCAAGATATGCAAATACAAAGTAAATTATGAAGCCGTTCCTTATAGGGTACTGTATGTAAGAGCCAAAGTGCCATATAAGGTTGATGCTTTCGAAGAAGAGCTCAAGCACCATAAGAAGGATCAGGGTTATCGAAGTAAATACCATCTTATGATCTTTCCTGAATCTTATGATACCGGTTACTATAAGGGCGGCGGCAAGGGAAAGGCCCAGCAGCGACCACCATCTTGTGGTATAGTCACCGTGTACATGCTTAAGTATCGCCATATACTTACCGATGATCCCCACTGCTTCCTCACCGCTTCCGTTCTTAAAGCGGGCGGAGGTAAGCATCTGGCGAAGCTGGGGTATCAGTATGAAGGCCGACAGGCACAGGGAAATAAGGGTCCCGAGCCCCAGCCTTGCAAGATTAAGATCAGGCAGGCTCCTTGCGACCTTGACACGTGGTTTCTTAGACGCCTTTTCTGCCCTGCCCTCAACTGATCTCCTGAATTTCGTGAAATCGGGCTTCTTTAATGAGAACTTTTTCTTTTTACCTGTTTCTGTACCGGGAGCCTCCTCTGTCACTGCCTGTATCTCACCGGATTCTCCATCTGCTTCCCGGACGATCTTGGCAGGCTGTAAACCGGCATCTTCTCCGGATCCGCCGGTTTCTGCAGATTCCTCACAAGTAACAGGAGCCTCGGATACGGCAGGCATGGTTATGATCGTGGTCTCAGCCTCAGGTACAGCAGGCAGGGACACACACTCTTGTGCCTGTGCTCTCTTGCCGTCGAATAAGTATCCTGTTACCATCTTAAGTCCGGTATAGAGGAATAAGAAGATAAGGATCATGAATCCCAGATAATAGCTTGCGATGATCGTTACGGCAAGGGTTATGATGTAGCCCGTCATCCTCCCTTCCGTGATCAGCTTATCGTAAAAATACATGATAAGGGGGAAGAAAACAGCTATATCAACCCACTGGTTTGTGATATACAGTACCAGGACAAATCCGCAGAAGGCATATCCCACGGCACTTGTCAGCTTGAAGAAATAAGGTGACTTTGCATGGGTCTTATTAAGGTAGAAGTACATGGTAAGGCTCATGCACATAAGCTTGATCCCGTTAAATACCGATAGGGAAGGAAGCAGAGAAGAACGATTTATAAAAAGGAAGAACAGGTTAAAGGGCGAGATATTGGAACAGCCCGAGGTACTCATGGCCATGTTGGTGCCAAGAGCGGAATACCAGTCGTAGAAGAAGCCCTTGGTCCCGTGAAGGGCATCAAAAACATGATAGTAGAAGGGGGCTATCTGTCCGCCCATATCGTAGTAATCAATGGTTGCGTTTCCGAAAGGATATATTCCCTTCACCGCAAGGATGATACTGTATATGAGCATGGTCAGGGCAGCCGGGAGCAGGCACATGTACCACCTGTCATCGATCTTAACATCCCCTGAGTTCTTTTTCCTGAATTCGGGTTTTTTAATTTCCGGTAATCTGAACCTTGATTTTTTTGCGTCACCATTCTCTGATCCCGGTGTTTCCGTATTTTCTGAGCTTTTTTTCCTGAATCTGATCTCGGAGAATTTCTTCATATCCTGTAGCCTCCCGTCTCTTAAATGTATGATCACCTGTTTTCAAGTTCATTTGCCGGTCTTATTGTAAAATCCGGGTAAATCCCCGACCTTAATTCCTCATCGAAGCTGTACTGCTTAAGATCAAAGCTTTCTTCCCGGCCGTTATCAAAGACATACATAATGGTCGTCCTTGATTCGGGGTCCACGATCCAGTATTCCCTTACCCCGGCCAGACGCTGGTGCGTCGTTGACGGCGTTGCCATATCATATAAGACGCCGTCTATTATCTCGGCCCTCTGCCCTTCAGGCAGGGCTTCCAGTTCGTCTATCGAATGCATCACTTCCGGTTCCGGCATATATGAAAGATTCATTTCCAATTCTTCCTGTTTCCTTAAACCTATTGCATAGTAAATGGATGTAACCCATTCAGAACAAGTATAACATCTTTCCGATAAAATAAAAAGTGACACATCGACCATGAGCCAATGTGTCACATATATTTCGAGGATATAAATGAAAGCTTAAAGATTATTTCTTCCCGGCAGCTGCCTTGCCGCTGGGTTTAACAAGTACCAAACAGAGAACAAGGGCAACGATGTAAAGGGCAATCGTAAAGTAAAGCACGTTCTGATAACCGATAGGGTTCATCTTTACACCGTCATGATCGATCCACTCACCCGAATGGTTAACGATGAATGTTGCAACCTGGTTACCGGTAAGTCCGGCAAATGCCCAAGCACTTAATGTTATACCATGGATAGCGGAGATACTTCCCATTCCGTAATGGTCGGAAAGCAGTGTGGGAACATTCGAGAAACCACCGCCGTATCCTGCATTAACAATAAAGATAAGAGCAAGAACAAGGAAGATAAGAAGTCCGTTTCCTTCGCCGTTCTTGATACCTCCTGTGATCATTACAAGTGCGGTAAATACAATCGATAAAATAAAGATCATCTTGTAAATGGTGTTCCTGTCCTTCATTGTATCAGCCCATGCAGAGAATCCCAAACGGCCTCCGGCATTGAAGATAGCCGAAACAGTCGATACAACACCTACCATTGCTGCAAGGCCGACGCACTTAACGATCATCTTCTCCTGAGAGATAAGAGCAAGACCGCATGTAATATTGATATAAAACATAACCCAGATACCGATGTAGTTGGTAAGAGGCTTGGTCTTAAGTACATCCATGATCTTAGGCTTCTCGGCATCATTCTGGGGCTCATGCCAGTCGGCAGGCTTGGCAAGGAGCAGATGTCCTACGAACATCATTATAAAGTACACAACAGCAAGTATCATGAACATCTTCCAGATACCATCATCACCAAGGTTTTCAAGCATGCTCTGCATTATAGGTGAAGCAATAGCCTTGGCCGCACCGAATCCTGCAACAGCAAGTCCCGTAGCAAGACCCTTCCTGTCCTGAAACCAGAGCATCAGCGTCTTAACAGGTGACAAATAACCTGTGCCCAAGCCTACACCCATGATAAAACCGTAGCTTAAGTAAATACCTATAAGGGCTACCGGATTACCCTGATGGCTTCCTCCAAACTTGATGAACACGCCCGTTAAGAACATCCCTGCAGTAAAACATATCGTTGCAATAAGCGATGACTTGTGGATGTCCTTCTCAACGATATTTCCAAGGAACGCAGCCGACATACCAAGGAAGAAGATTGCAAATGAGAATGCCCACTCGGTCGCACCCTTGGAAAAACCGATATAATCAGCTATCTCCTGACTGAATATTGACCAACAATAAACGGTACCTATACTGCAGTGAAGCAACAGTGCGGGAATAGCCGCACGCACCCATTTATTGGCACGCCATCCGCCTGAACTTGATTTAGAATCACTCATTTTAATTCACTCCTATCATAATATATTACTAATATTTCCAACTAAACTAATATAACATCTAACAATATTTTTAACAATAGGATATGTTAATAATTTAACACAAAATCAAAGACCCCCGCCGTGTTTTTACGCAACAGCGAAGGGCCCTGATATATAAGTTCATCCCTTAAAATCTATATGTTGTCCCATCATTGCTTCTTCCGGAGTAACGACTGAATTCATCTTCTCATTCTGAACATAGTCCCCGACCTTTTGGATGAGTTCTTCCACACTGCCTGCTGATATGGTTTCCGTCTCCTTATCCCATATCTTCCTAAGGCCCTTATCAAGTCCCGGCCTGTAGGTCGTTATCTCATCCTGAGTCATATCCTTAATATCTGTCTTCTTTTCAGGATCTTCGGCCTCATCCTTTTTAAGCCTCTCAGCCTCCCTCTTTTCGGCCTTTTTCTTCTCGGCCCGCTTGGCGGCAGCCTTTTTTACTTCCGCCTTATGTGCTGCCTTCCTGGCCTCCCTGTTCTTCTCTATACGCTCAGCCTGGGCATCCTGCGATTTCTTGACAACAGCGAAGAAGCTTGCGTTACCGCCGTCATTAACCTGGATGCCAAATCCCTTAAAGTCAGCCCCCGATGCCATCAGCTGGTCCTTCATCTTACTAAGCTGTGATGATGCTCCTGCAATGACCGATTCATACTTCTCGCGGTAATCCTTGTCGGCTGCCATCTTCTCTATCTTGTCCTCGTCGATAAGGACAACCGGCTTCATGGGATTGGCATACCTTGCGGCCTGTGATTTTGCGTTTTCGATCTGATCCTTGCTCACAAGGATAAAGTCATACCCACCGAACTTCTTCTTAAGCTCATCGTAATACTTCTTGCCTTCCTCCGAAAGCTTGGGCTCTCCTATCGTTCTCCCGTATTCGTTTTTCTTGCCTGAAATCTGGGTGGATCCACCGATCTGCGCAGCTGCTGTTTCCTGTATTATTGATGTGTTGATCGCCATAGTCATTCCTCCTTTGAAGTGTTACTGAAATCCATTTCCAAACATGGCATTGAAAGTTGCGTTTACAGATATTACTGCTTATCTACTATATCGACATTATCCAAAAATAATTAACGGGCCGGGAGATAACTCCCGACCAAATTATACAAAAACTGAAGTATGTCTCAATGTGGTGAGAATTCAAGAACTGTGTGCCCATTCTTATCCTTCTTAAGATCCTCACCCATTTCAACATATTCCCGTATAGTGGCAGTAAGCTTATCATACATTCCGATAGTCTTTCCATGATCCCTGTAGATAACCTCTTCATCGCCTTCACCCCCGGCCTTTTCGAGGCCTGCAGCAAGGTCCGCCAGTTCATCTGCCCCAAGCATCCTCGAAGTCGATTTGAGGGAATGAACGTAGATCGAATAATTCTCCCAATTCTTCTTATTATAATAATCTAATATACTCTCGCGGCGTGACGGTGCTTCCTTTGCGTACTCCCTGAGCACCTCGCGGTATATGTCTTCGTCCTGCTGGCAATATGCCAGTCCCTTGTCCGTATCGACCCCCTGGGCCTTAAGGACTTCAAACAGGGTATCGGCTTTTCCGGACCGGGCGGGTGATTCTTCCTTCTCCTTAACCGGCAATATCTTATCCTTCGGAAGATACCTGACGATCATTCTCTCAAGATCATCACCCTTAACAGGCTTGGTAAGATAATCCGAGAAACCTTCAGCCATATAGCGTTCCCTTGCGCCCCTTATGGCATCCGCAGTCAGGCATATGACCGGAGTCTCCCGGTTCCTTCCGTTTTCAAGGGCCCGTATCTCCTTAAGGGCCTGGGTGCCGTCCATTCCGGGCATCCTCTGGTCCATAAGTATGATGTCGTAATCATTCCTCTCACACATTCCTATAGCTTCCGGCCCGCTATAGGCAGAATCAATCTTAAGGCCAGTCTTCTTAAGGAGCCCGGCAGATACGGTTATATTAAGCTTGGTATCATCTACTATCAGTATCCTGGCATCAGGCGCATGGAAGGATTCCCTGTATGAAACGATCTCGTCATCGGAAGGCCCTGCCTTATAATCACCGATCGGCTCACTGTTTTCTATTCTCTGCCACAGATCAAATGAAAAGACAGATCCCTCACCGTACACGCTGTCTACCTTGAGCTCACTTCCCATAAGGTTAAGGAGCCTGGTAGTTATGGACATTCCAAGACCGGTACCTTCAATCGTCCGGTTCTTTACAACATCCAGACGTTCGAATGATTCAAATAGCCTGCCCATGTCCTCTTCCCTGATACCGATGCCGGTATCCTTAACAGACACAGACAGCCTGACATCCTCATCCTTTCTCTCACCCTCCCTTATGCTAAGAGTCACTGACCCATCAGGGGTGTACTTAACGGCATTTGTAAGCAGGTTCATGATGACCTGATTGATCCTTACGTCATCACCATATAACTCAGAGGGAAGCGAAGGGTCTATGTCAAGCATAAGCTCAAGGCCTTTGGAATCCGCTCTTTCTGTGGTCGAATTCACAAGATATGATATCAGCTCCTTAAGGCTGTAGCGTACGGGTACGATCTCCATCTTCCCGTCTTCTATCTTGGAAAAATCAAGGATGGTATTTATAAGGTGTAAGAGCTTGCGTCCCGATGACTCTATATTCCTGGAGTACTCTCTGACATTGCTGCTGTCCGACTCGCGTCCGATCATCTCATTCATGCCAAGTATCGCATTAATGGGTGTACGTATCTCGTGGGACATATCAGCAAGGAAGGAGCTCTTGGCCCTGTTGGCTTCATCCGCAGCATACTTCTCAAGCCTTAACACCTCTGCTTCATATTCCTGCTTCTGCCTGCTTACGTTCATCTCTTCAACCTTCCTGCCGTAAGCCTGCTCGTTCTTGTATCCCAGATAATAGAAGAAGGATATCAATGAATATATGACTATGAAGATAATGATGATGACCGTAAGCTGATTATAAAGTTCCTCATACAGTTCCCTGTCCGTAACCGTGATGACAACATACCACCTGTCCATCACGGGATTCACAAAAAGGGTACAGGGTTCACCGTTTACTGTTGCCCACAGGGTTCCGCTTCCCGTTTCAACGATCCCCTCAAGCAGGTCTTCTCCGAAAACATCCGAAAAATCGCTTCCTATGAGTTCTTCATCCTGATTTGCTATTATAAGGCCATCCTCACTGACTATAAGACCGTATCCCTTGCCGCCCACATCGATCATCTCCGTAACATCCTGGATATGGTTGACTATGACATCAAGAGCAACAACATTCTCTCCGTCGGAAAGGAGCTTACATATGGTTATAACGATCGAATGTGTCTGGGCATCAACATAGGGTGGGATTATTATAACATCTCCTCCCGATTTAACCGCCAGCTTATACCAGTCCCTCCCGGTTGGTTCGTAACCTTCGGGCGGTACCCATTCAAGTCCGTCCATATATTCGCCCCGGACATAAGCGTACAGACCGGTGAAGTTCTCATCAAAGTGCTCCTTCTGGTTCATTGTCTGATCCACTATGTACCGGCGTATTGTTTCCTGGTCCTGTCCTCCCTTGATCAATAAATCAACGCTGTCGGCAGTGACTCTTAAGGTGGACATGGCATTGGTAAGATAATTCTCAAGATCGGTCGCAGTGGTTGCCGCCCTGGCTTCTCCGTTTTCCTCGATTCCAATTACCGAAACCCGGTAGAAATGCCTCGATGTATAGGCAACAACAAAAATCATCAGCGCCAGGGTTATAAGAAGGGTAAATATGAAGTTAAACCTGCTGCGTGTTGCGGGTTCGGAACGCAGTTCACTGTTTACAGTGCTCTTATGCCTGATCGTGATGATGGTTATTACTGCGATAATGATAACATCCAAAAGAATGGAAATGACAAACAGTGCGATGGCAATAGATACGTATGAATTCTCGTATTCCGTCCCTTCAGGCAATGCTCTCTTCATAAGCCTGGCAAGATAATAACCACCCAGACAGCCGCCCAAGAGGATAAAGGATACAAGTGCCTGAAGAAAAACCTGAAACTTAAGTTCACTACTGCTGACCCTTACCCGCTTCATTCCGTCCGCAACAAAGTCCCTGTCCGCTGCCCATGCAAAAAAGACCGAAACCAGATAGCTTAAGAAAGCAAAATAATAATAGGGATCCTTAAACTGGGAAGGCCAGTCGTAACAGGACGAAACCCACATGCCGTATTCGGCAAAGATAAAGATAAAGGCAAAGGTATGAAACCAGGGAAAATTGCTTCCTTTTCGCCTGTTTTTAAGATAATACATGACAGACTGCAGACAGATACAGGCTGCCGCAGTAAGGAAAAATCCCTGCCAGATATTATTTAGTATTCCTCCATATTGGATAAATATTGTGAACAGATAGATATTAAGGGGAATGGGTATGAACATCAAAGGATGAATGAAACCCTTAACCGCTTCCCTTCTTAACTTGATTACGGAGTACATTAGGATAGGATAGGCCAGGTTCCAGCCGAAATATGCAACAAAAGCCGATACTTCGGGATAATTACCCATGACAAGAGTGTATACAGTCCAGTAGTATGCACTTAAAAGACTCGCAAGGAAATAAGCCGCTATATATAACCAGCCGCGTTTCTGAACTTCGGAATATTTGAATAATGCACTCAGCAGCCCCAGGATGGCCGCCATGAGCATAACAACATTCTCCATTATCTCAAGATTCATGCCAGCTCTAAATCCTTCGGTTTTCCGTCATCCTATAATCACATTCAGTCTCTTATATCATATCAACAATTTCCAGTATGCGTCAACATGCATAAATATCATCTTATTATGATCACTGCTTATTTATATTGTGCAATATTTCTCCAATTCCTTTATATACAATTTTCCGAATTCACTGAGTGCATGCCCTTTTTTTACTATATAACCGACTGTAAGAGGATCTTCTTCTTTCAGCTTTATTGAGATAAAGGCATCCTTCAGTGCATTACTGTCTATCATGATCCCGGTCCCGATGGCAAAACCGTTAAGCATTGTTAATAATTCACATGAGGTGGCCCTGTCATTTGATCTTATTATTTTTTAAACTCATACCCGGCCAAAGCTTCTTCCGATAAATAATATTCAGTCTCATTCGTCTGATCAAAAGAAATACATGGATAATCCTTAAGCTCATCAACCGACAGTTCCTTCCTATCCGCCAACGGGTGATTTTTACTTAGTGTATGCTCATTAAGTCGCCGTTCAGGCGAAACTGTTAATAGTTGTTAGTTCCGGTAGTTTTTTTGCCGATATCGCATTCATTGTTATGCATCAAAGGATAGCTTTTCGAGCCTGGCGATCCCGTTTTCGTCAATGCTCATATCCAGCTTTGCGCCAAACTCTGTAGGAGCCTTCGCTTTTCCTCTTACGATCGGCCTGATGTATGGCTGGCTTATGCTACATATACGATCCTTTACACTATGGGTGTTGTTCTTGTACATGAGTTCACGGTCTGAATAATCATACTGTTTCTGTATCAACAAAGCTCCGAGAGCAGTCTGCAATGGTTTTGCCGGCATGCCGGTCCTACTTGGGAACAGAGAAGAATATCGTTCTTCAATTTCATCCCAAGGGATGGTTTCTGATTTTTTTACCCATCGGTTTTCAGGGTTCATTTTTAATCCGATTGGCTGGTTAAAATCCGAGAAAGAAAACTGACGATTTCGATTAAATTTATACATTGGCATCTCCGAAGTGCAAGGTTTTTTGTAAAAAATGATATTTTTTCATGCACTTATAGTATACCACAAAGCGCCGCTAAAGTCAGTAATTTCAAGGCTTTCAAGCACTTTTATTGTCAATGAGCATACACTAATTAAGTGAAATACTATCATCATATGTTGAACATGAAAATTACGCAGATTTTATTGCTCGTGATAAGTCATATCTATAATCAACAAAAAAGGACAATCACTCAATTAGCGTATTGTCCTCAAAAATCTATTATATTTTTGTAATATAGTCTTCTCCCTGCTTTACTGCCTGTTAAAATATTTGATCCCGGAATTCGGCTTGAAATATGTACGGATGTATCCGTCAGTAGATACGATCACGAATTCATTGGTTGCCTGAAGATAGTATACATCATCACCGTCTTCAGCCTCGATTTTGTGTAGGGCATCAGGATTTTGAACAACTGCAGCAGCCGCCTTTTCATATCCTTGCGCAGAATCAAATCCCATTTCGATCCCGTGCTTCTTGTAGTGGTCCGTAAGGTGCTTCCTGCTGCGGAACCTGTAACCCGGAACCTCAGGTTTACTGTTCTCATGATTCTTTTCTTCCTTGACTGTTGTCTCAGTTCTTATTTCCGACCAATCGACTGCCTGCTGTACAGCTTTACTGCTTTCCGATTCTTCCTGCTGTCCTACATTTGCGCTCTGCTCTTCTTCTACGCTTTCGCTCTGATCTGTTTCTTCCCGTACTTCTATACTTCCGCTCTGCCCTGTTTCTTCCTGTACTTCTGCACTTCCGCTCTGCCCTGTTTCTTCCTGTACTTCTACGCTTCCGCTCTGATCTGTTTCTTCCTGTACTTCTGCACTTCCGCTCTGCCCTTCCTCCTGCAATACTCCGCTTCCGGTCTGTTTATCTTTTTCAGCTTCCATGTAGGCTTCAAATTGCGCGGTAAGTACCGGTCTTACGAAGCATATCATGACTGCAATCAATGCGATCATGCCCATGGCCGGTATTATTTTCTTATTTCCGTGACTCATCTTATCTCCTCCGGAAGCGGCTTCCTTACCCGCCCCTTGAATCTTTCCTCACATGCTCCGTATTTTCTGTAATTTTCCCTACTCTCATTAAGGCTTAATTCATTTGCACCTCCCTCAAGATCGGGATCATCCTCCTGAACAATATCATCCTCCCAAAAGCATACCGGGCAGATATCGTATGCTCCCGTATCAGGAAGTGTATAATACCCGCAGCATGGGCACTTGAACTTTTCCGTATTTTCTTTTATGTCTTCATTTTGATCGTTTAACATCACGGTATTATGGTCTTTAAGATGCGCCATCAGCTCTCTTCGTAAATATTCATACCGCTCTTTCTTCTCTTCCTTTGCAAAATGCACTTCCCTGAACTGCTCCGGATTACCGGTGTAATCAAGCACCTCATCCTTAAACTGTTCACTGGTAAGGTCAAAAACAATCTCATCCACAACATTATAACAGTGAAAAGTGCCGCCTTCTCTTGGAATCCCGTACACCTTTCCTCCGAAAATATCCTGTGCCAGAAATGCCGTGATCGAGCACTGGCCCAGGGTCTTATTATCCCTGCTCCAGCCTCCCCTGAGTCTCGGTGCGCAGGTGTATTCACACCACACATCCGATAAAGCATCATACAGATCCTTAGGTGACCTTATACCCGGATATTCATCTGTAACAGGTGCTGCATCAGCCCCCTCCCAGCCAAAAAACCGATACTCCATTTCTGCCTCCACACTTAGCCAAAACAATCTGTTATATCACCGGTATCAAAGATATTACTTCTTATAACTCTTCGAGTATAACACAATCATGGCGATAAGACTAACCGCTAAAACGCCTGAAACCCGCTAAATGGGGCTAAAAATGATCATTTTTTATATCTCTTCGAATATAATACCATCATCGCTATAAGGCTTATCGCGAATATGCAAAGTGTGTACATACTCATCCCGCTGACTTCGAGCGTCCTTCCGAACATATTGGCCCTGAATGTAAATATGTCCCTGATCGAGCTTACAAAGGCTCCTTCATCGATCCCACCGATACTCCTGTCTATATTCTCAAGAGTTCCATTCAGCAGAGCATTCCGAAGCAGTATCGTCACATGGCTTGCGGGGAAGATATTGCAGACTGTCTGCACCCTGTCGGAAAACTGAGAGACCGGAATATAAGCTCCGATAACAAAACCCGATACGGCAGAAAGTATTCCGAAAAATGCTCCGCATGCGGACGAAGTCTTAAAAAACGGTATGATCATCATGAACAAAGCAGTTGATGACAGGCAACCGAGGATCATTACCGCATATACCGATGCAATGTCCGAAACACCCATGTGAAGATCACCGCTTATACCAAGTATTATAAGTCCGGCAGTGAGAATGATCCCGTTCATAAGTATCGCGCTTAAGCCCGAAGCCGAGAAATACGATAATACTATCTGCCATCTTTTGATGGGTGTTGCCAGGATGTCCCGATCCACATTATTCTCCCTGTCATTTACCACAGTCTGAAGGCAGTTGTAAGGAACCGTTATCATTGCGGAACCCACGATCCCCGAAAGCAGCAGGATACTCGTGAGCATATCAATATCGGCTGCACCAATCCTATCCTTAATGAAAGGAAAACCGTTTAACGCACCTTTTATCGCGTCTGTGAAAGTACTCTTTAAGAAGAGTAAATACAGAGCAAACACTATCATTGAAGTCAGCAGCGAAAAGACTATTGACTGTTTATCCTTTAAATATACCAGCAGATTCCTTTTTGTAAGTCCGAAATACATTTTCATGCTTCCATCTCCTTTACGTCATTTTCTAATCTCTTTTATACTTCCGGTTTATATATATCTTTTCGTATTTTACGCTCCCTATTCCGTATCTGTCGTTTCCGGATCCCTTACGCTCCCCATTCCGTATCTGTCGTTTCCGGATTCCTTACGCTCCCCATTCCGTATCTG
>DFKQ01000058.1 GCA_002373875.1 Lachnospiraceae bacterium UBA3641 | reverse complement strand
AGGGTTCGAGCCCCTGATCGCGCAGTGTAGCACTGATCTTTCGTTAGGAACGTGAGGTCGGTGTTTTTTTACAGCCATTTTTTCAGCACCCTCTTAAGTTCCTTATCCTTTATGGGTTTCCCCAGGAAGTCCTGCATGCCTTCTTCAAGAAGCATTTCTTTCGTTCCCGCGATAACATCTGCCGTCAGGGCGACTATGGGGACATTCTTAGCCTTCTCATCATCAAGGCAGCGTATAAGCCTGGTTGTATCAACTCCGTCCATATCCGGCATCATATGATCCATGAAAATAAGATCGTAATTACCGTTCTTAACCATTTCTATTGCCTTCATCCCGTTCTCGGCCGTATCCACATTCATACCGTATGGTTCCATCAGGGCGCTTGATACCTTAAGATTTACCATATTGTCATCAACGATGAGTACATTCTTACCCTTGTATCCGCTGTTTTTCTCTTCTTCCGATGCCCCGTCTTTTTCCGAAGCCTTTATATCTGATGATTCGTATATAAAGTTCTCAAGCTCCATCGCTTTTTTAGGTCCCAGCTGATGATCGTCCGAAATCTGTTGATGGAAGCTTATATGGAAGGTCGAACCCTCTCCGTATACACTCTCTGCCGTTATATCCCCGTTCATCATAAGAGCCAGGTTCCTGCTTATCGCAAGTCCCAGCCCGGTACCCTCAATATTACGGTTCTTCCTTGTATCCACCTGATTGAACACACCGAATATTTTCTTAATGTCCTCCTCTTTTATCCCGATACCGGTATCCGTAACATCAATGTAGATCACGTAATTATCAGTCAGTCTGCGGCATTCGCATTTCATCTCAATGCAGCCTGTTTTTGTAAACTTAACCGCATTCCCGAGAATGTTCATAAGTATCTGACGTACCCTCAGTTCATCACCTATTACCCTTATTGGCATATCGGAATAAACGTAAAGCTTAAGCTCGACTCCGGTCCCGTCAAGTCTTGTCCGGATTATGGTGCTGACATCATAAATAAGCTTGGCAAGGTCATACTCTTCGTTTATGATCTCGTATTTGCCCGATTCTATCTTGGATATGTCCAGTATATCATTTATCAGCTCAAGCAGACCGTCACCCGCAGTCTTTATCACCTTAAGCTGATTTCGGGTCTCTTCCTTAAGTGACTTATCGGCCAGCATAACATCACTCATGCCTATTATCGCATTCATCGGTGTCCTTATCTCATGGGACATATTCGCAAGGAAATTACTCTTGGCCTTATTGGCTTCCTCCGCAAGCCTGCTGCCCTCATCAGCCATCTGCATGGACAGGATGGCATCCGTCATATCAGGCAGAAACAGGATCTCGCAGCTTATTTCGTCAAAGTCATCATAAATAACAGACCTGATCAGACGGCAATAGGCCTTCCGTCCTTTAATGGACATAAGCCTCGACCTGTATTCTTCGGATACATAACTTAAATTAGTCACAGGCTCCACTATATCCTCAAGCTTCTTACCCTTGAGGCTTGCGAACCTCGCAAAGGTCGACCCTGCTATTTCGTTATACAGTTCAATATTACCCTTGGGATCTAAAATGATAACAGGTACATTAACCTCCCTGAATACGTAGTCCGATACATTGGCTGTTGAAATGCCGAAGGTCATATATACCTTGGAAATAAAAAAGAGAAGCATCGACGAAGCGAATGCAAATACCGCGCTTCCGGGTATTGCAGGAATTCCCGCAAAGGTAGGAATTATAGTATCAAGCAGCAGCCCCACTATCAGGATTGGACCAAACCATTTAAACCTCTTGATAAGGTATTTCTCCCTCTTATATTCCGCATTCCTGCCCCACCAAAACATAACTATGTAAAAGTGGCACAGGGCGATCAGTATAGCCAAAAACTGAACATATCTTGCCGGAATACTTTTGCTGGAATACCAATACCCCCAGGGTGTCACATGAAATGTTACGGCATCCTTCTGTATGATAAACCACCATGCAACCGCATAGATGATCGAACTGGCGGTATTAACGATCGTTGTTATCCTCTGCGGAAAACCGGACAGGATCGTTATATAGCTCAGAACCGCACACATATACATTATAACGGATATAAGGGCGATCGCCCTGGGAATATAGGCAAAATCACTGTTATAGCACAGACCCATCCATCCGTAACCAAAATCCCAGATAAATATACTTATACATGCAAGAAGCATCCTTCTTCCCGATCTGGATGAAGGATTATCAAAATAAGTACTGAGACCAAGCAACAGCGCCACCGTTCCCATAAAGAAAAGGGCAAGGGATACCAGTGCCGATATTTCATATCTGATCATTTAAGGTTATTTCCCTTCATATGTGATAACAGCTCCCACATCATAACCTGCAAGCTTCTCCCTGCCGTTAAGGCCGGCAAGCTCCATTATACATATGATCTTTTTCACTTCTCCGCCCAGCTGCTCAACAAGCTTAACCGAAGCGGCAAGTGTACCTCCAGTAGCAATGAGGTCATCTACTATAACCACCTTCTGCCCCTTCTTTATTGCATCCTTATGCATTTCGATCGTAGCACTTCCGTATTCAAGATCATAATCCTGTGATATTGTCTCACATGGCAGCTTACCCTTTTTCCTTATAAGCGCAAAGGGCTTATGAAGCTCATATGCCAGTGGTGCGCCAAAAATGAACCCTCTCGATTCTGCCCCTACTATTACATCACACTCCACTCCCGTAAGCAGCTTCTTAAGCTCATCAATGGCAAGCTGGAATCCGTCCGCGTCAGCAAGGATCGTGGTTATATCCCTGAATATTATCCCGGGTTCCGGGAAATCCGGTATACTCCTTACATAATCCTTAAGTTCTTTCATACTAAGCCTCCATATATAATCTGAACTATATTCTATCACACAATCATAGTAATAAAAAGCTTGCTATTTTTCAAATAACAGAGGTTGTCTCTTTGCTCCCTTAACATGCGCCATATCGTTAAACAGGGATAAAATCGGGATTGTCAGCTCACCTTCTCTCTGTATAAATTCAATGATCGATACGGAGCACAGGCCAAAGGGCATAGTCGTAAGAACAAACGGAAATGGAAGACCTAAAATATGCGATATCAGAACAGCTCCCGATCCTCCGTGTGCAAAAAGCGCAACCGTATCGTCACAGCTTCTCTCACAACAGTACAGACCTTCCCTTCTGATCAGTCCAAAGGAAGAAAGGAATTCATCAACATGCTGCGAAACCATCCTGTAGTATGAAAGGCATTTATTATCCCTGAAATAATGATGCTTATACCAGTCACTGCTTCCGATATATTCCGTATTTTCCGTCAGCAGCATAAAACCCAGCGTCCAGGGGTGTCCGTCATATTCAAGCTTATCTGCGGGATCATCCTCTGTATCTCCCCAGTCTATCTCATGCATGAAATCGAGAATATTAACCTTAAGATCCAATGCCTGTGCCGTATATGCGGCTGTCTCCTCAGCCCTTCCCATGGGTGAAGAATATATTGCGGATATTCCTTCCCTGATCAAGCGCTTTGACGTTTCTTCAGCCTGCTCCCTCCCATTTGCAGTCAGACAGTCCTTTTTATAATCAGGCTCTCCATGCCTTATAAGAATCAGTCTCATATAAAGATTTGCTCCTTATCTTATTATCTTCTCCTGCGGCAGATATTCTGCCATTATCTTAAGCAGTTCACGGTTGTTTATCGGTTTTGCCAGATAGTCGGTGAAACCTTCGGATATATATCTTTCCTTGGCTCCGATAATTGCATCGGCAGTAAGGCAGATGACCGGTGTTTCACGGTTTAACCCCTCCTCCTGTTCTCTTATTATCTTCAGGGCTTTTGTTCCGTCCATACCGGGCATCCTTTGATCCATAAGGATAAGATCGTAGGATCTTTTGAGGGTGAGTTCTGTTGATTCATCGCCGCTTCCTGCCGTATCTATCTGAATTTGTGTGCTCTTAAGAAGCCCTCTGGCTACGGTAAGGTTCACCCTTGTATCGTCAACAACGAGAATATGCGCATCCGGCGCTGTGAATCCCTCTTCGCCTGACTGTGACTCAACGGTATTTTTCTCAAACCGCATCCTGAAATCCCCCACCGGCTCGCTTGAAAGGATCTTCTGGGGAATCTCTATCATAAATTTCGAGCCTGTTCCGTACTCACTCTCAACACTGATCGTCCCGCCCATCATTGTCATAAGCTGTCTGGATATCGCAAGTCCCAGACCGGTTCCTTCAATCGTACTGTTATGGATAAGATCAAGCCTCTGGAATTTTCTGAACAGCTTGTCTATATCTTCTTCCTTCATACCTATCCCGGTATCTTTTACCTCTATCTTAAGATCAAGCATCGATCCTGTTTTAATATCTTCTTTGGCACTACCCCTGATTGTCATCCACACTCCGCCCTTATCCGTATATTTAACGGCATTGGCGAGTATATTTGTGATAACCTGTCTGATCCTTACCTTATCTCCGTACAGCTCATCCGGCAGGCTCTCATCCACATCGACCGTAAATTCAAGTCCTTTTTCCTTTGCCTTCAAAAAGACCATGTCACTGACATCATTCAGAAGACCGCTTAAGGAATATGATGCCTCAACTATTTCCATTTTGCCCGCTTCAATCTTGGAAATATCAAGTATGCCGTTTATGATCGACAGAAGATTATTACCCGCATTTTTTATATTGGCGGCGTATGTCCCTATATTTGAAAAGGCTTCATCCTTATCCTGACATTCCCGCAGTATCATTTCGTTAAAGCCCAGAACCGCATTTATGGGTGTACGTATCTCATGAGACATGTTTGCCAGGAACTGAGTTTTGGCCTCGTTCGCTTCATCGGCTTCCAGCTTCTGTTCACGAAGCTCATCCATGTACCGGTAGTGGTCACTGTCATCGGTAAGGGTGTAAAGAGTACCTATATTATCCCCATCCTCAGTAAGATGGTTGGCCTTGGGTGTATATATCTTCCCGTTTATGGGTAACGGTTCACCGGATTCAATCAGTTCGGAGATCTCACCAAACAGGTCAGCATTCGTACCTTCTCCCTTACCGTTATTGTCAAGCTCGGGAAACAGCCGGCCGGCCGGCTTGTTAAAATACATGATCTTCCCTTCGGTGTCCACGGCTATAATAGCTTCCGACAGCTCATCCACGATATAATTCTTGGCTGCCGCCGTGGCATCAAGCATTTTATATTTAATGATCGCTATAAGCATAAATACAAGGCATACGGCAAATCCGATGACCATAACATCGAACTTTCTGGCAAGGGGTATGAGCTTGAAAAAATATATGATATAGGTACCGCCAACGAAAAACATGGCAATGACTATCATTAAATATCTCTTTTTCGCGATCTCATTTTTCTCCCGGACATACTTCCTTGTTATAAGAAAGATACCTGCCACCGTATAAAAGAGATTCATCACGGTCAGGACGTAATAGAAAGGACCCCCGCTGTGTATAAGCTTGGGAAAATCACCATCCATCACAAATTCCATGTAGTTGTAATAAAGGTCTGTACGTTCGATATCAAGAATGGTTGAATATATTATTACATGGATCAGTGAGGCTATGGTCTTCATATATCCCGGTATAACGGTGCCGCTAAGCTCCGCAAGAAACAGAAACAGCGCCAGTCCTATCCAGATACGCCCGAGATATCCCATCTTAAGAGCCGCCACATATGTTTCCTGGTTGCTGGCCCTCAGTTCAAGAAGGCAGCCCGTATCATAAACAAGGTTTGATACACAACTGAAGAAAAGGTAAGTGTGAAGACTGCTCTTCCACTTCCTCAGGGAAAACCAGCATACCGCAAATAAACCCGCTATCGTAAAATACAGAACACCCGTGACAAACTGATACATTTCTTATTAACCTTCTTTTAACAATTCTTCCGTAAGCTGCTTAAGTTTATCCTCATCTTCCGGTTTCAAGGTCGATCTTATCGTAATGATCGGATCTATAAGAGTACACCCGGCAAACCCTTCAACATACTGCTTCATCACCCGTCCGGCACTCGGCGCCCAGCTTCCGTTCTCGACTATGGCCACCCTGCGGTTCTTAAATGACTTGATATTCAGGACATTAAGGAACTGTCTCATCGGTGGGAATACATCCGCATCATAGGATGATGCACACAATATAAGCCTGTTGTAGCGGAATGCATCCTCCACTCCTTCATGCAGATCGTCCTCCGTCAGGTTGGTTACCCCGGTCTTTATTCCCCTTGCCTTAAGAATATCCTCAAGCTTAAGGGCTGCCTGCCTGGTCCCGCAGTCATGAATGGATGCGTATACTATCGCCACTCCGTCATCCTCAGGCTCATAAGCGGCCCAGGTCCTGTATTTATTTATGTAAAAATCAAGCGGCTCGTTTTCCGGAAGCACCGGACCGTGAAGCGGACATATATTTGTTATATCTTTTCCTTCAAGCTTTTTTAACACAGCCTGCACCTGTACACCGTATTTGCCGACAATGTTGAAGTAATACCTTCTGGCCTCACATGCCCAGTCATCAGCCTCGGCCCCCTTGTAACCGAACTTGCCGAAGGCATCGGCTGAGAACAGGATATTTTCGGATGACTCATAGGTCATCATAACCTCAGGCCAGTGGACCATGGGGGCTGCCATGAAATTAAGCTCGTGTGACCCAAGCGACAGCTTATCGCCTTCCTTGATGATCTCGATTTTTGCTGACAGATCCGTATCGAAAAACTGTTTTATCATATTTGCCGCAACTGCCGATGTGTATATCACTGCATTTTTATATTTCCCGGTAAATGCCGCGAGGGACCCTGAGTGATCCGGTTCCATATGCTGTACCACGATGGCATCAACATCCCTGCCGTCTAAATATTTATCGATATTATCAAGCCATTCCTCCGTAACATCAGCATCCACTGAATCCATGACACATACCTTCTCATCAAGGATCAAATAAGAATTATATGCCATTCCGTCCGGAAGCTCATACTGATTTTCAAACTTTTGGATCTTTTTATCATCCACACCCACATTTATTATATCTTTTGTTATTTCCGGTTCGTACATATTACAGTCTCCTTTTTTGTTTTTTATTTTATCACAATTTATATATTTTAATTTATAAAATTTTGTATATATATTCCATATTTATACTTTTTTAATACGAACAATGAAGGAATGATGTTCTTTGAATTATGAACCGGGGAACCGTCCCCCTTTTTTGATATAAATATACAAAAAACCAACCACGGGTGATATTTACCGTGGTTGGTTTTTTGAAACAAAATCAGCAAGAACCGCTTGTGAAAAAGGGATATAAATCCTTTTCTGCATTTCAGTTCAGTTGTGAAATCCTCTATCAGAGCGGTGGTTATAGGGGCACCTATATAAGTCTTATAAAAAACAGATGTTACCATCTCCTAATTATTGTCCTTTGACCATAAAAGAATCCTTATATAATCACACTTCCGAAAAAGGATCCTGTCTACAAGCATCCTTGTGTCCTCCAGCCTGTAAAAAGCCAGATATTCTTTAAACCTTACAAAATAATAACCCGTAAACTGCTCATCATAATATAGCGGAGTTCCCGTCTTGGGCCGCTCCACCATAGATTCTATCTCATCCTGCAATTCGTCAAGATATTTATGTGTTATCTCAAGGCTGCCCGATGCCGTAAGTACATCCGTAAAAACATCATTCAGGTCTCTTATTGACTCCGGCGAATATTCAATATCATAAATCGTCATTTCTGTTTATTATGGAAACGTTCCCTTACATCTGCTGCAGAAACATATCCCTCTTCCTCTCCGGAGCGGCGTCCCTTATTAAGCTCACACATAAGACGGAGCATCGCCTTTGTTTTTTCTATCTCTTCGTCCTCCTCGATGTCCCGGATGGTATACTTACCACGCCCATTTACGGTCAAATATACAGGCGATCCATATTCTACCTTGTCCAACACAGTTTTATAATTTCTAAGATCGGAAACAGGACTGATCACTGCCATTACCGACACCTCTCTTTCAAGGCCATTATAATCCTGCGCAAGTCTTTAATCAATATTTTAAGTAATATTTTACTAAATCCAACTCCAAAACGTGTCCACCGTGGACACATTTAAACATTTAAACATTTTTCTATTCCCTTTATCATGATCATTTCCATCGGCTGTTCGTAACCGGGAACATCTACTACGAATCCACCGCAATCCTTATATCCAAGCTTACGGTAAAAATGTTGTGCTTCCTCATCAACTTGTGTTGAAGTCATCAGCATCCCATATCCCAAGGTTTTCATATCCTGCTCCCAATGCTCCATCATCAGTTTTCCATATCCTTGACCACGATATGCATCATCAATAAACAACATTGTACAGAATGGTGTATTATCCAAAAAAAGATTATACCGAAGCACTCCTATGATCTTTTCATCCTCTACACAAACATAGCCCTGACGGCATCTTACCTTTTCATCAAATACTGATTCCGGCAGATGTTTATCAAGCATATACCATGCGTTTCTGTCTTTTTTCTCAACAAATCTTATCAATGACGTTCTCCCACTCGCTCAAAAGTATCATGAACTTCGTTACTAATTCTGAATCAACTTGCTTCACTTTTGTTTTACAAATTTCTGAACCAACTTGATTCAGTTTTATCCGATTCTTTAATTACTTCATGTATGGTGACCATGCATGCTAACCATACATGTATTTTATACCTTAATGAATTTTTGTTCAAAACCTCTATTGATATCTAGCGATGCCATTCACTTAAATCCACCGAAACCGCTGATTGGCGGATTATCATTTCCTAATAGATTATTATGAAAATAAACGAAAATGGGTAGAAAAAAGGTAGAAGTGAGATATAAAAAAGAGGGTTCCGAAAACCTCGAAACCCTCGTAAACACTGAGTCGGCGTGACAGGATTTGAACCTGCGGCCTCTACGTCCCGAACGTAGCGCTCTACCAAACTGAGCCACACGCCGTACTGCGAACGGTACGATTATATCATCATTGTTTCTTTTTAACAAGTGATATTTTAATATCCATACCCATACTGCCTGCATAGCGTGACAATACATCCATTGAAGGTTCCGCCTTCATGGACTCAAGCCTGGCTATATTCGGGCGCATTATTCCCGATCTTTCGGCTATATCCTGCTGGGTTAATTTATGTTTCTTCCTGTATGAAATAAGCTCCTTAATAACTTCATCCGAATAAAAGCTTCTGTCTTTATCACTCATATTGACTCAGCCTCCTTAAAGCTTAACTATTTAGAGGTCCAATAGCTGCCCTGCTCAATTACGTTATAATAGTTATTTACCGGAATTACCGACCCGTTCCTTATCATAAAGGGTTCCCATACAACTCCCAAATGTCCCATAGGGACATCATAGGTGCCGATATATCCCTCAGACCCATACAGGGCCAGCCTTGCTCCGGACGATGTCATCCCGTCGGAATTGGCATCGCCGCCCAAGCAATTGGTATAATCGGATACATAGAATCGGTAAACATTTTTTTCATTGAGATCAAATGTCACCGTCTCCGCGGTCAACGCCCCTACACCATCTGATGAAGCCCTGAATACATTCTTACCGCCTGCAGTTATGACTCTGGCATCCAGATCAAGCGGTACGCTGTCCCAGGCAAGCACTGCCTGTATCTTTTTATCGGGCACATCTGCAACCGCAAATCCTATGGTAACCTGTTTTGCCATGGTGACTATCACGTTAAAATAAGAATCCTCATATCCGTTTTTGCTTACTTTTGCCGTATAATTACCTGACTGAAGGGTAAAAATCGCATTTCCCTGCATATCAAGATCGGTCTGGGCGATTATATCGCCTTCCATGCAGTTAAGGCCTGCCCTCAGGCTTATGGTTGCGTCTGTTATCGGCATATCATTGGCCACCGAATCCCTCACCGCTATCTGGGCGGTGTATTCTGCCCCATCGGATGAATAGGTAAGTCTGGGTGTCGGTACATAATAAACTCCCGATCCTTCCATTGCCGTAATACCGTATATCCTCACCTCATCAAATTCATTCTTATAGGCTGCCAGTACGTATGTCCCTTCGTTATCCGTTGGAATCGTCATCTCATAGTGTCCGTCACCGTCAGTAGTTGTCGAAGCGGCCTCAGACATATCTTCGCTTTTATAAAGCTTCACTGTAACATCCGAAAGCGCCTGGTCATATTCATCAAGGATATACCCATCAATATACTTAAGGCTTTCAATTGATTCTGCCGCGTTATAGGTTATATAAGCCTTGTTGATCATCTCTTCTTCAAGGTACTTATACTGTTCTACCGTTCCACTGCTGTATTCGGACAGGGACGCAGCATTAAAGACAGTGGCCTTATCATCCTCGCAGTATGAATATCTTACCAGCATATCTTTATCGAAATAGTATCTTGATGTAATCCTGCCTGATGAAATGTCTACAGGATAATCAATAATGGCCGTTCGCGAAGCGGCGTAATTAACGAAACCGTTATCATCGTAGTAATAATCGATCACATCCAGGTTGTCCGAGCAATGTTCAACCGTTGTGATCTTGCGTGTTTTATGATTTTCCGGACTTTTATAGATCAAAAATTCCATAAGCTTGTCATCGACAAGCAGTATCCTCTTTCTGTCAAGAAGATATGAATTTACCGGAGCCTTATCGGGTTCCTTTACATTTTCAATCAGGGAAAATACCTCATCATTCCACTTAAGCGGATCATCCCTTTCATTTGGTTTAAAAAGGCTCTTTGAATAGTCAAGCCTGCCATCGCTCAGATAACTGTCGGCGGATACAGCATGGCTTACCTCCTCTTCCTCCTGTAACGCAGTTTCGGAATCAACGTCCTTCATATTCTCATCGAATGCTTCCTCATCGGCATCCTCTTCCGTTTCGGATGGAGTATATAGACCTACAGCCTTACTTACCTCAGCGTCTTTTTTTTCAAATGTGTTCTTCACAATGAAAAAAGTAACTATTACTATTCCTATAAGTATGATACCGTAACTTATCAGTCCTACCATAATGATCAAGAAACGGTCCTTTTCCCTGTTACCACTACTCATCTTTGCTATCTGTTTCCAAACCCTTATTATCTATATCCTTATTATTATCAATTCCTTCATCTGCGACTGTTTCGTCCATGACAGCGCCCCCCGTCTGCTCTTCATCCTGATCTGAGCCTGCCGGTTCAATATCTCTTACATCGGTATATTCCTTATTTATAAGTGCCTTAATGGTAAAGGCGATTATAAGTACACCCGCAAAGGTGAAGACTATGGCAACTATTGCCATCAGTCTTCTGTTGGGTGCGCTGTCAAGCCCGGTTATCAGACCGTGGGCCAGATATATCAAATATATGGCCACGATCACCCGGATCAGCAATGTTATCTGAGTTGTCCTTCTATCCTTATCATTCATAGCAGTCTCACATAATATATTGCCCCCTCACCTGCGTTCGGCGGCCAATCGTTGTTATAAGGAAGCCCCGCAAGCGGTACTCCTATACGAACTTATATATGGTCACGGTGTGGTACTTCTCACCTGCAACCTTAACTGGCGATTCAAATGACAGCTGGTTCACGCTGTCCGGGAAATACTGGGTTTCCAGACAGAAACCGCATCTGTTTCCGTACTTTACTCCATCCTTGCCTTCATACGCAGACAGTCCGTTGCCGGAATAAAACTGAATACCCGGCAGATCGGTATATACTTCCATGGTACGTCCATCACAGGAAGCACATGCGACCTGCTTAAGGGTTCCGTCATGATCATCTATCGCGAAGTTATGGTCGTATCCGTTAACCATCTTCATCTGCTCAAAATCAGCATCTATCTCTTCTCCGATCTTCTTGGGCTTTCTGAAATCCATAGGGGTTCCTTCAACCTCCGGAAGCTTACCTGTCGGTATCGCTCCGGGTACTATCTCCGTATATCTTCCTGCCTTTATACAAAGATCCGTATCAAGCACTCCCTCCATTCCCGCAGCATGACCGGCAAGATTAAAATAGGAATGGTTTGTCATGTTAAATATAGTTTTCTTGTCACTGATACCTTCGTATTCCAGCTTAAGTTCATTGTCGTCACTTAAGGTATAGGTTACACTTGCCGTCTTGTTTCCGGGAAAACCCATGACCATATCATCACTCTTAACAGTGAACTTAACTCCGTTATCAAGTACTTCTGCCTCAAACATCTGCCTGTGGAAGCCAAGATTGTCATCACTGTGAAGGTTGTTTCCGCCGTCATTATCGGCAAGCCTGTATTCGATACCATCGATTGAAAACCTGCTGTTGCCTATCCTGTTTGAATTCGGCCCTATGGTTGCTCCTATATATGAGTCACAGTTCTCATAGCCCGTAACATCATCAAACCCGAGGACAACATCCTTGACTTCTCCCTTATCATCCGGGATCAACAGCTTTACAAGAGTGGCGCCGTAATCCGTGATCATTGCCTTAACGCCTTTGCCGTTTGCTATGGTATAAAGCTTTGCCTCCCGTCCATCACCGGTTTTTCCGAAATTGCTTATTTCTACACTCATTTTTCAATCTCCTATCGTTTTCTTATTATGTATTACGCTTCGCGTAATGGATGCTCCTACAACTCAACTCTGGCATCCAGGGCTCTTGAAAGAGTCACTTCATCTATATATTCAAGCTCACCTCCTACAGGTACCCCGCTTGCTATCCTTGTGACTTTAATACCCGTGGGCTTGATAAGCTTGCTTATATACATTGCGGTAGTCTCACCTTCAATGCTTGAGTTGGTGGCTATTATAACCTCCGTTGCATCAATGCTTTGCAGTCTCTTCAAAAGATCCGGGAGCTTGATATCATTAGGTCCGATCCCGAGTGAGGGATTAATGGCCCCATGAAGAACATGATATACACCGGAGTATTTACCTGTCTTTTCATAAGCGGTCATATCCCTGATATTCTCAACCACCATGATCTGCTTATGATCCCTGTTCTTATCGGCGCATATTGGACAAACCTCATTATCCGTAAGGGTAAAGCATTCCCTGCAGTACTTAATGTTATTCCTTGCCTCTGTCATTGCAAGTGCCAGGGCCTCCACCCTGTCCTTTGGCATATTGATAATATGGAAGGCAAGCCGCTGGGCCGATTTGTTACCTATACCCGGCAGGACCGACAGTTCACCGATAAGCCTGCTTATATATCCACTGTACAGTTCCATTATTTACTCCCCTTATGATCAATGTAGGGTATCAATCAGAAGGGAAATCCTCCTCCCAGACCCATACCTCCCGTAAGCTTGCTCATGCTGCTTGCGGTCTCTTCCTCAACCTTGCGCAATGCCTCGTTCACGGCAGCCATGATAAGGTCTTCAAGCATCTCTATATCATCGGGATCCACAACCTCTTCCTTAAGCTTAACAGAGGTTATCTCCTTCTTGCCCGAAACAGTAACCTCAACAGCCCCGCCTCCGGCAGATGCCGTGAATTCCTTCTCTTCAAGCGCCTTTTGACTCTCTTCCATCTGCTTCTGCATCTTCTGGGCCTGCTTCATGAGATTGTTCATGTTTCCGGGCATCCCCATGCCTCCGGGAAATCCGCCTCTTTTTGCCATTTATTACTTCCTCCTACATATCATCTGTTTCTATTTCCATATTTATAACTGAAAGGTCCGGATACTTCTTCTTGAATTCCGTTTTACTGTCGACACCGGTTATATCATAAAGGACGCTCTTGCCAAGGACCTCTTCAATTGCGGCACTTATCTCTTCCCTTATGTTATCCCTGTTAAGATAGTCCAAATGCATTGAATCAAAGGATGCTATAAGTAGCCGGTCATCATCCGTTACAGTGAGCTTGCATTTTTTGAGCATACTGCTGCCGGGATTGGACACACGCTCGACCACCCTGTTCCATTTCCCGACAAGCTCCCTGATATCACTGTTCAATGCTCTTGTAAGTTCAACCGGCTTTATCTCCTCCTTAGGATCATTCTCCTGCATTTTGGATTCTTTGCCCGGAGTAAAATCACCATTTTCCAGCTTTTCTTCGATGGCGCGTATACGGTCAAGCAACGATCCCGTATCAGTCTCCATCCCCGGCCTGCACAGCTTGATTATGGCTATTTCAACAAGAACTCTCTTCTGGGTCGCATTCCTTATCTGACCTGACAGCTCTGAAAATATCCTTATATACCTCATGACCCTGTCTGTATCCACGGCCTGAGCTTCGCGCTTTAATTGCGTCAGGTTCTCTCCCGACATATCAAGGACTTCCTCTATCTCATCCTCTTCCGAGGTTTTTATAAGCATAAGGTTGCGTAAATACCAGGTAAAATCAATAACAAACTGACTCAGCTCTCTTCCCTGTATCACCACCTCATCAAGAATGCTTATCGAACTCTTTACATCCCTGGCTATCACGGCGCATAAAAGATCGGAAAAAACCTTGGTATCAACGGCACCCAGTACCTCAAGCACCTTATCGTAAGTAAGCTTCTGCCCGAAATAAAAGGAATTACACTGGTCCATGAGGCTTAGTGCATCCCTCAGTGCCCCGTCTGCTGATTTGGCGATATACCTTATCGCCTTTTCCTCAACATCGATACCCTCCCCTTCTGCAAGCTCAAAAAGCCTTTCGGATATGGTATCTACCGAAATCCTCTTAAAGTCATACCTCTGGCATCTTGACAGGATCGTAACCGGGATCTTGTGCACTTCAGTTGTGGCCAATATAAAAATAACATAGGAAGGCGGTTCTTCCAGGGTTTTAAGGAGGGCGTTGAATGCTCCCGTGGAAAGCATATGTACCTCATCGATTATATATACCTTGTATCTTCCTTCCGTCGGGGAGTAGGTAACCTCATCCCTTATCTCCCTTATATTGTCAACACCGTTGTTTGATGCCGCATCTATCTCTATTACATTCATGGAGGTCCCATCGGCCACTGCCCTGCAGCTTTTACACTCTCCGCACGGATTACCGTCGATGGGATTCTCACAGTTTACCGCCCTTGCCACTATCTTGGCAACGGTGGTCTTACCGGTTCCTCTTGTACCGCAGAACAGGTAGGCGTGTCCGATACGGTCATGTATTATTTGATTTTTAAGGGTAGTCACTATCGCATCCTGCCCCTTGACATCCGTAAATTTATCGGGCCGCCATTTCCTGTACAGTGCGGTATAAGACATATTTCCTCCAATTTATATCCTTAATCACCAAAGCTTATTCCAAGCAGCTTGGCTTCCTTGATTATCGTAGCATCCGGGGATACGTATTTAAGCTTGCCGGCAACCTCATCAAGAGGAACCTTGACTATCTCCCTGTTCTTGTAGCCTACCATGAATCCATATTCACCCTTCATGATAAGCGCACCTGCCTCAGCACCCAGACGGCTTGCAAATACACGGTCATATGCACATGGTGTGCCGCCACGCTGGGTATGACCGGGAACCGTAACCCTTATCTCCTGACCTGTTTTCTTTGCCAGCTCATCCGCTATTTCGTAAGAAACCGAAGGATACTTGCTCTTCTCCATGTATTCCTTGAGTTCCTTCTTACTCATCTTGGCCTTCTGCTTGCTTATGGCGCCTTCAGCAACCGCAAGGATAGTAAAGGTGCTTCCCCTCTTAACCCTTAAGTTGATCGCCTCAACTATCTTATCCATATCGTAAGGGATCTCGGGTATAAGGATGATGTCGGCACCGCCTGCGATCCCGGCATTAAGTGTAAGCCAGCCTACCTTGTGTCCCATAACCTCAACGATGAACACACGTCCGTGTGAGGATGCCGTAGTATGGATACAATCGATACAGTCAACCGCGATATCAACCGCGCTCTGGAAACCGAAGGTCATATCCGTTCCGTAAAGGTCATTATCGATGGTCTTCGGAAGAGTTATGATGTTAAGACCCTCCTGACTTAAAAGGTGTGCAGTCTTGTGAGTTCCGTTACCGCCGAGAACAACCAGGCAGTCAAGATTCAGATTATAATATGTCTGCTTCATGGCCGCAACCTTGTCAAGACCGTTCTCATCAGGCTCCCTTATAGTCTTAAATGGTGTCCTCGAAGTTCCGAGTATCGTTCCGCCCCGTGTAAGGATGCCCGAGAAATCCTTAAACTCGAACTTCCTGTAATCATGGTAGATAAGCCCCCTGTACCCATTGTTGAAACCATAGATCTCAACCTGATCACCGCCGAGTGTGTACCACAGGGATTTAACAACACCCCTCATTGCGGCATTGAGTGCCTGACAGTCACCTCCGCTTGTTAACATACCGATTCTCTTCATAACCCTTCTCCTTTCTATCTCTGTTTTTATATTTTCTCTTCTATCGCCGAAACCAATTCTCCAACGTTTTTCATCTTCACCACTGTTTTCATATCAAATCTTATATCGAACTCTTCTTCTACGGCATCCATCAGCGTTATGTGTATAAGACTGTCCCAGCCTTCAACATCTGCCGCCGTTGTCTCATCGCTGACAGTGATGTCCTCCCTGTCGAATACATCACGAAATACCTCATTCAGTCTTTTATATATCTCTTCTCTGCTCATATCTTTCTCTCCTGTCATTATTTATAGTCATTCCGGGCGAAGCGGGAAATCCTACTCATTAACCCTGATATATGAATTCCTGTTAACATACTCCCCGGGAACCGTAAACTCCCAGGTCCTGTTCCCCTCTTCGTCCTCGCTTACCAGCGTAAATCCCATCAATCCATAAAAATCCCTGACCATCTTATTCTTGGCAGTAGGATAGTAATATCCCCTTATGGTCTTGATCCCTGCCTCCTTAGCTTTATGAACAAGCTCATCCATCATTGCATATTCCATGTCCCTCTTAAGAACCCGGCAGCTCATGATCCATAAGTCCATATCCAGTATATCTCCGTTTTTACGACCGATGACCACGGAAACAACACCGTTGTCACCGAACTTATCCTCCAGCTTCCCGTATATATCAATATACTCATCCGAACCGGCTATCTCTTCTATTTCCGCTCTTGTATACCGTCTCGTTGTAAGGTTGAACTGATTGCTCTTGTTACTCAGCTGGGCGATCCTCTCCATATAAATAGGTTCGAAGCTCTTTATCGTTCCCTTCATTTCAAGAGACTTAAGATAATCACCATAGTTATCAAAGCTTGCTTCAAGCTGCGCCCTCTTGGCGTTCTCCTTATACATCTCATTTCGCTTGGCATCATCTGCAGACAGATTTGTGACCTCGAAGAATCCCGAATGATCGATAACCCTTATGTAGTCCTCAACGCTTCCTATCTCCGGTGAAACCACATGGAGCTGGCTCCTTACTATCTCTCGCTCAGCGGGATTGTCATCGACAAATACAAAGGATTCGGGAAGGAGATTGAGCTCGCCTGCCATGTCCGCAAGGTTTTTGCTCTTGGGATCCCAGTTGGCCTTTATCACTATAAAGTCATCAGGCTTAAGCACTCCGTCAGGATGATTGAGTCCGGCTATGGCGTTCTCTTCTTCATTCTTGGAGCATACGTTAAGAATGACTCCTATATCCTTAAGTTCCTTGAGATACCCCTGGAATTCCGAATATACCTGGCCCATGGATGTTTCAGGACCTATCTCTATACCTTCAACACCATCATCCCCGACTATTCCGCCCCAGAGAGTGTTGTCAAGGTCCAGTGCCAGTGCCTTCTTATTCTTTCCGTAGATTGACTTGATGATATTGCTTAAATTATATGCCAGCGTCGGAATTGCTTCCATTGACAGTGCGTATTTGTACATATGCCAGTAAAGAGGATCCGACCACTTATCAAGACCGTATACCGCTGACAGATAATTGATATCCTGGATAAAGAAATCCTTATGGTCCCTTGCGTAAGCGGCAAACATCGCATTAAGCCTGTTTATGTAGTTGACCCGCCCATGGATATCGGTAGCATCTGCATTACCCAACATCCTGTAAAACGGGTACTCAAAATTATTCTGGATAACAGGGCAATGATAGGTGTTTTCTATTTTACCCCACATTTTTTCAAAATGATTATAGTCGGCAGCCAACAGTTCCTCTGCTTCTTCTTCACTCATGGACAGGGCTGGATACTGCCTTATGTTCCTGTTACTTGTATGTATATAGATTATATCCGGGGCGAATTCCTTAAGCTCCGGGTTGTCAAACATTACATCCTCCCAGTACCGGGCATATTCACACTCATAAAACTCCGGCCTTATTCCCCGGTCGAGCAGAAAGAGTTCGAGGATCATGATTATATCATGGGTGGTCGAACCTCCGAGTACTGCGATCTTTTTATTTGTAAAGCCGGTTCCTTCGTCAAGCAGCTGTCTTTTTATTGATTTCTTTTTCTTTATAATATATCTGCTGTCAAAGGGGTATTGTAATTCCTGCATCTGAATAATGGATCCTTCCTGCTATCAAAAATAATACATTCTCAGTATACTTGATTTTAATCTTTATTTCAATTGATTACTGTACTATACTTATGAGGCGATGTTTATTGATACCTTGCTTTCTTTTTTGCAGGCGGAAGCAGCTTTATTTTACCAGCTTTCCATACAGCAATTTAAGCAGATTTTCTCTTGACGTGGATTTGAGCATATATCCGTCGGGTTTTAACGACATTACTCGTTCCACGGCCTCTTTTGTTCCCACTCCTGTCAGGAAGATAACCGGAATATTCTCTGTGACTGGCTCCTGCTTAAGCATCTGAAGAACCTGAGGTCCGTTAACTATAGGCATTTCATAATCAAGCAGGATCAGGTCAACCTGATTCCTCAAAAGGAACTTGATAGCCTGCATGCCTGCTGTCACGATATCCGTCTGGTATTCGTTTCCTATCCATTCCTTTATCATCTTGGCATATGAAGGATCGTCATCGACAATAAGTATCCTCTTTTTCGAACCTGCCGTTCCGGATGACTTGAGGGTATTTTCTATTGCAGGCTGCAAAACATTCATTTCAATAGGCCTTTCGATCCATGTATAATCACCGATCATCGGAACTCTGTCAAACAGATCGGCCCGGTCTTTCTCCTCCCCTATAATGATCATGCTCCTGCCGCTTTGGTTAACCTTGTCACAGATATACTTAAGTTCTTCCAGCTTATCCTTCATGTCGACTATATTACCGGGAAGATAAAGGAGAAAAAGATCTGTACCTGCGGCCATATCCCTTATTACTTCATAATTATCCGAAAGGATAGATGCTTTATATCCCGCATCGTTTAACTTCCTCTCAATGCCTTTTACAACGACACTGTACTGCATTACAACAAGTACAAGATTTTTCTGCCCTTCACTCATATTCGATCCTCCTGTTTGATCTCAAGGATTTATAATCAGTCCATACCCTTTAATACTGCTGCCATCGCTTCCTTTTGTATATCCGGATTATAGGACAGGATAGGGGCTATATCCTTTCCGCGTATTCTGCGATCTGTATAGTTTCGGGTAAGCTTTATCAGAAGCGGAACATGTACTATAAGTCCTATCAGGTTTGGGATCATCATAAGACCATTGAATGTATCGGAAATATCCCATGCCAGATTGGATTCCATTACTGCTCCGAAAACTATAAGAAGTATAAATATAAATCGGTATATCCTGCCACAGGTGACCCCAAGAAGGTATTCTGTTACCTTTGCCCCATAATAAGACCAGCCGAGTACCGTTGTAAAGGCAAATAAGGTGATCGATAAGACAACAAACCATTCACCCGGTTTCCCGAGAAAGGCTGCGAATGATCCGGCAACAAGAGTCGCATCATTAACACCTTCTTCCACAAGGCCTGTATTAAGATCTATCTTGCCCGACCCAAGCACAACCAGCGCTGTTAAGGTACAAATGACCATTGTATCCAGAAAAACCTCGGCAATGCCCCACATTCCCTGGCGTACCGGTTCCCTTACACAGCTGTTGCTGTGTACCATTACGGAAGAGCCAAGGCCTGCTTCATTTGAAAAAACACCCCTTTTACACCCGTTTTTTATGGTATTAAAGGCTATCTGAACTGCGGTTCCCGCAGCACCTCCCTTTATCGCGACAGGTCCCAGGGCAAACTTAAATATCGATAAAAAGATGATCGGAAGTTTTGAAATATTAAGCAGTATTATGATAACACATCCAACAATATATACTATTGACATAAAAGGGATGAGTTTTTCCGAAACTGCTGCAAGACGCCTGAACCCGCCAAGTATGATACCGGCAGCAATAAGCATCAGGATAATTCCTATCAGCAATTCGGCCTTGGGCACGCCCATGAACAGGTCACTCTTCATTCCCTTCAGGAAGGTTGCCTCAAAATTAATGGTTATCTTATTGATCTGTCCCATATTGCCGATACCAAAAGAAGCCAGTACCGTAAAAATGCAGAACAGAATGCCCAGTACTTTTCCTATTACCCTGCAATGCTTTATTGAACCAAGGCCATCTTCAAGATAATACATGGGGCCACCTGACCACGCACCCTCTGAATTGCGGCGTCTGTAGTATAATCCCAGAACATTTTCCGAATACTTTACCATCATTCCGAAAAAGGCAGCGACCCACATCCAGAATACAGCCCCGGGTCCACCCAGGCATATGGCTGTGGAAACACCGGCAATATTTCCGGTTCCGATGACCGCACACAGGGCAGTACAAAAAGTTCGAAACTGGGACAGGGCACCGGCATCGTTTATGATCCTCCCTTCCTTGTTCATGATCCCGAAGGTTTTCATAAACCAGTGTCGCAAGTGAGTTACCTGAAATACCCCTGTAATGATGGTACATATAAGTCCGGTTCCAAGAAGCAGTGATATCCCGAAGGTTCCCCACGCAAACCCATTTACCGAGTCATTGATCCTGATAACAGTTTCCATAAGCTTTATCCTAATATCTCATAATAAACCAATGTCTGATTAAGAAGCTGATATGCTATTTCACCGAAGGTAACCGGTCCGGTATAAGGCGGTATCTTCTGTCCGGCCAGGTTACCGTACTGATAATTCAATATACAATTGCAGGACATGATCGGATCATGCGCACCGGCTTCACTTATCCTTTTTCTGAACTCTCCCGAGTAATCATTTACATCTACGGCGAAACGGTATTCGATATTTTTAAATACCGGTGCATAAAAGCTGACCCTGTCTTTTGAAACCTCCTTGATCGATGTGTTGATGTATGACCCGTTGTAATCAGCCACAAGCGGCATCTTAGTGTCAAGGCCCTTCTTCTTTATATACTGCGCAAAATTGACCTCCTGGCCGTTCACGCTGCATTTTGAAACACTCAGATCATTATCGTAGAACCTTATAACCGGATCCGTCTTATCATCCGTGAAGATATTTATCATATTTATCATGGCTGTCTTATCTTCAGGTAACTTAATATACATCACCACGGCCCTGTCCGTATATGATTCCCCGCTTGTTCCGTCATATACCTTCGCTTCGCTCTCTCCGCCAAGATCAAAACCCGATATCCAGCCGACAATGGGATGCATCAAAAGCTCTTCAACCTCGGGGGCTTCCTTCGCGTACTTGGCCGCCACTTTGGACCCATATGGCATGATCATCATTGTGAGGCCGTTATCGTAACACTCCTCCACCACCTGAAATATATTGTACTTTCCGTAGACTGCCACCTTTATATCCGCAGCAAAATCAATCTCATTGACAAAAAGCTTCTCTTTTGTAAATATTCCGCCCTCTTCACTTATAAAATAGGGTGTTGTTCCACCTATCCACTTACCCTTCGGAAGCTTCCCAAGAAGAGAATCATCCGCCGCTATATGAAGTATCTTTCCTTCATTGATCATTTTTACAGTTTCTTCCAATGTAATAAGCATTCCCATACCTCCTCTTAATCCTTTTGTTTTACTTACAATGCAGCTATATTTGCAAGATCAACCTTGGCAACGATAGGATATTTTGTCAGAAATTCATCCATTTCTTTCATACACATCTCCTCATTTGCCGGATCCTCTTTAATCTTCTTCTGCATTTTGCTGATCAGCATGTTAAACGCAAGATTTGTTGATGTGTATTTAAGTTCTCCCTTAAGAACCTTTAACAGCTTTTCACGAGCGGCCGTATCCATTTTATCTCCTCCTTTTTCATGTTATTTCGAAAGGGCATCAAGTATCCCTTCATAATCATACATATCTGCACTTCTCCTGATAAGATCGAACCTCTCCTTTTCACCTGAGGGTATGGCATATTCTTCAGCCTCCTTCATAATGGCCTCGATCCTGTCACAATCCATAGCATCTGCAGCATCCTTAAGTTCTTCATATATACTCTCCATAATATAATCATCTGCCAGGGGTTTACCGGCATCATCATCTTTAACATCGGCTTTAAATACCCCTGCCAGTTCTTCCCTGTATTTCAGGAATTCCTCCATGACGGCTTCATGATTATTCGTGATATAGTCTATATCATTTTCTTTGCCTGCCATTTCCAGCTTCTCGGCCCTCTCTCCAAGCCCCATTGCTCCTATGAGTCTTGAAGAGCTCTTAAGAGCATGTATCTTGATCGTATAATTCTTCCAGTCATTCTCGTAATAGCATCTTTCAAGCTCTGTGTACTTATCGTTAATGGAATCGTAGAATATCTTAAGTACAGCCTTAAACGCACTCTCGGATCCGCTGTTTTTGATCGCCGATGCTGCATCAATACCCTTGATATCACTGAACCATTCATCTGCCGGATGATCAATTGCTTCTTCCTTCTCCTCCTCCATAGTTTCGGCACTTTCATAATTATCCTCATATATGGCTTCAGCTTCGGTTTCTGCTGTATTCTCCGCATCTTCCGTCATCTCTTCATCCAATGCGGCTTCATGCTTTGTCTCTGTATCATCAATAAAAGATGCGATATTGTACGACTTGTTTGATTTAAGAAAATACAGTATACCGAAGGTTCCCGGACCGCAGTTGGAAGATATTGCCGCCGAGGCCTGCTGAAATACAATATGTTCAAAATATGCCGTTTTCCTTATCTCCTCTTCTATCCATTTAAGTGTATCCGTGGATACATCCGCATAAGTTACGAATGCAACATCGGAATCCGGTATAAGATCGGGCGGAAGTGTCCTGCTTATATATTTCCTGTAAGCCCTTCTTGTTCTTCCTAACCACACTCCTCCGATACCTGCTTTATCTTCGCGGATCCTTAACGCCGGATGCAGGTTAAGCACTTCAGCGATCCTGTTAAGCCTCTTGCTTATGTACCCCCTATCCGCCATAAACCGGGTAGTATCGATAATAAAGCTGCATCTTAGCCTGTGCTTGACCGACTCCAGCTCCGACACAATATCATTTACCGGTATACCCTGCTGTACAAGCTTATATGCGATCAGCACGAGTATACCCGTAGCACTTGAGAGACATTCGGAATTGATAACGGTAACATTATCGAATGCTTTGGCCGCCTCGCCTGCTATCCTGTATTCCGCACTCATGCTCGTTGTAAGAGATATATGAATGACGTGATGCGCTCTCTTCAGGTTTTCAGCAAAAAACTCGGTATATTCCGATTCATCCGGTGGCGCTGACACCGCATCCTTGCCGGAAGATATATGTCTTATAAGTTCATAGGCATCCATGTGGACACCATCCTTGAAGATACCTTCATCCGTTTTTATCACAAAAGGTATAATGGGAATATGAAGCTTTCTGATAACGGAATCCGGAAGATCACACATACTCGAAGCAGTAACAACAACCGGTAACTTCTCGGCATATTTGTCCGCAGTGCGTATTTCCTCACCTTCACCTATCATTGCCGATCTTAGGATTATCTTATCGGGAGATACATGCTTAATGAGCATCTCTTCCATGGCATCACCCGAAACGGGCTTTATCAGATATCCGTCAAATCCCACCCTGTTATACAGCTCCCTGTTCTCACTTCCCGCGTTGGCGGTAAGAACGATCACTGGAGTTGCCCGGTTAAGGCCTCCTGCCTGATTTCTTAGAAGTTCAAGACATTCTATTCCGTCTATCTCCGGCATAAGGTGATCCATAAAAATGGCGTCATAATGTATCTTCAGGCTCAACTCAAGGGCTTCCTTACCGCTTACGGCAGTATCGATGCCCATGTCCGTATCTTCAAGGAGCCTCTTCTCAACCTCAAGATTCATTAAATTGTCATCTACGATAAGTATCCTTACTTCCGGGGCCAGAAAGCGGCTTTCATATGCGTTTCTCTTGATCGCCTGCTGGTTGTGGATATTAAGCTCACCCACCATTCCATGATCGGATATTGTCTGTTTTATCGTTACCGTAAATGTAGAGCCCTCTCCGTATACGCTGTTTACCGTTACGGTTCCATCCATCAATTCGACCAATTGCTTTACGATACTGAGTCCCAGACCGGTTCCCTCTATATGCCTGTTCTTTTCTTCATCAACCCTCTTAAATGCATCAAAAAGATAGGGCAGTGCCTCTTTTTTTATTCCCATTCCCGTATCTGCGATTGAGATCACAAGCTCACATGTGTTCTCATCCACATCCTTGCTCTCCACACGCAGTTCCACTCTCCCCTTTTGTGTATATTTAACTGCGTTGTTCAAAAGATTTATGATTATCTGCTTGATACGGACCTCATCCCCATACAGGACCATGGGAACCTCGGGGTCTACACTTACTTCAAACGTAAGACCCTTATCATTTGCCCGAAGCCACATCATATTTACGATCTCGGACAGCATATCCCCAACACGATAATCAATGGGAACAATATCCATACTTCCGGCTTCTATCTTTGAAAAATCAAGTATATCATTGATCAGTGCGAGCAGCATCTTACCGGAGCCCTGTATACCCGAAGCATCCCTTACAATATCCTCCGAGGCGCTCTGATCCCTTAAAATAAGTTCATTTAATCCCAGAATGGAGTTAATGGGGGTTCTTATCTCATGGCTCATGCTTGAAAAAAAGCGGTTTTGCGAACGGTTCAGTTCTTCCGCTCTTTCCGCCTCTGCACGGGCACGTTTACTTTCTTCCGTGAAGATCTGCTTCTGATACATCAGCATGATATATATACTTATACCTACCAGAATGATAGATACAAGCGAATCCATGAAGGCAATTCTTATACTGTGCGGGTATATCCATTCGCTGTGCCTGTATGATGCCCAATACTCAAAAATGCTTATAAAGGTAAGCACGCCCATCATAGCTACCCTTAGCCGGCCCGAAAGGGACATACCTATAAACATATAACTGAAGATGATCCAGAAAATGCCTCCGCCCCTGGTTCCTCCACCGTAAAAGAATGTGACCGGTAATATAACAAATACAAGAACACATACCAGAATTATCGAACCCGTTTTTACCTTATTTAAATAAACTGTAACGGAAACTATTACCGGTATGCATATGATCCCCGCTATGATCGTAATGATCTCGACCGGATGTTCTCCTCCGATAATATCATAGATCACTGCTATCAGCATTGAGCTGAATCCTATGATCGCAAGCATGATGTAGGTGCGTTCCTCATAACTGTATGCCGGGTCCGTGAGCCTTTTGGACAGCTTTTTGATCAGCTTCATTTTTCACACCTCCCATCATATGAGACTTTTTCGGCAGGAAGTACCCGAAGCATGACTCTCTCAAAATCCGATGTATTTATGGGCTTGGCAATAAATCCATCGAATCCCTCCTTTATAAACATTTCCCTTGCACCTGAAACGGCATTTGCGGTAAGCGCGATAACGATCACCTCCCTGTCAAGATCTGACGCAGCGGCCTTTATCTGCTTCATGGCCTCCACCCCGTCCATCTCCGGCATCATATGATCCATAAATATGAGATCATAGTCGTTATCCCTGTATTTCTTTATAGACTCCTTACCGCTTCCGGCAGTATCAACGATCATCTTATAATCCCTGAACAGGGATGTTGCAACAACAAGGTTCATCGGCTCATCATCAACCACCAGAGCCCTTAACCCATTGAATACGGGTGTCGCCGTATTATCCTTATCAAATGCGTCTTTGTTTTCCCAACTGTTGTTTAAAACCTTAATTATCGGATACGCATACAGGGGTTTGGGCATAAGGATCACTCTGCTGTTTGCAGGTATCTTAAATCCCGGCGATGCCGATACTGCAACCACAATATTTTCCTTAGCCAGCTCCTCAAAGTATCCCCTGTTTTCTTCATATTCCTCCTGACCCATAAATACATGGGTCACATTCATTTTCTCCTTTAGACGTTCTACTTCATATACCGTGTCGGCTGCATATAATGGAACATGGATGCCGGATGCGAGATTAGAAGCCATGCTCCGGTAAAAATCTCGCAGCCTGGTTATCTTGTATTTATCGGGTCTTACATGGAACAATACCGTTCCGTCAAATGTTTCCTCAAGAAACAGACAGGGCTTATCATTCACTACCTCCTGAGGTATCGTAACCCTTACGGTCGTACCACTCCTTTTATCGCTCTCGATCTTAACGAAGCCTCCCATTCTGTGGGCAAATCCATACACTATGTACAGGCCAAGACCGATACCTCCCGAAGAACGGTTTCTCTTCTTGTTTGCCTGATACATTCCTTCAGGGATTGCCCTTATCGCATTTTCGTTCATGCCTATTCCGGTATCTGTCATCTCTATGCACAGGTTCACACCATAATCCTGCTTTTCAGCATACATCTTCACATAGATGCCTCCGGATTTGGTGAACTTGACAGCATTTTCCAGAAGGTGCCTGAATATCTTATGAAGCTTTCTTATATCTCCCTTCATAGTTGTGGGTGTTAAAGGATCAAGATCGACAACCATCTCAAGACCGTTTGCGTTATCGTTTAAGCGAAAGCTTGTTACCACATCATTTATGAGTGATGTGCTCATATAATTGTCCTCCTCAAGGAAGACCTTGTTTCTTTTGCATTCCGTATAATCCTGAATATCTTCTATCTGGTAGGCAAGCCTCACCCCGGCATTTTTTATCGAATCCGCTTCTTTTCCGACACCCTTTTTTATAAGAAGGTCCGACATTCCGTTTACAACATTTACGGGAGTTCTCAGTTCATGTGATATATTTGACAGGAAATCCTCCATGCTTGAATCATTCTGTCTGATGCTTTCTTCCCTGATCCTGTTTTCTTCCTCATCATCAAGTCTGTTATTTATTGCACGGACACTCATGTAATATACAAGCAGAACTATGGCGACATGTAACAGTATCCTCGAAGCATTCAGCTTATTAAATTCGATCGGTTCACCTCCGGGAAGATTAATAAGATGAACGAACATAATGATCAAATACTCTATAAGAAATATATTCAGCATATATACCTTATTAAGTGTTGAAAAAGTCATTATTGCCAGAATAGTTGTTAACGCAATGTCAAAGAAGCTCGATTTATGAATGCCATGATAAAGGATCAGCATAACAACGTAAAGATAATAGAACAGCTTACGGATATCGTTATCTATCCTGTCTGACAGATTTAATCCCCACAGGGTTACCATTCCAATGATAATAAAACTCGGAACCCATAATTCCCATCCCCTCAATATGATCTCTAAGATCAATCCCACGGATGCCAGTGTTATAATAAGCATTATGAACTTCTCATCATTTTTCTGACTCATAGTTATCCTTTCCAAACAGGTTACTGTTATCCGTTAATTTCAGTTTCCGTATATCCGGAGGGATTAATATATTTGAATGTATGACTTATCCTGGCTCCTTCAAAATGCTCTGTTTTATCCCATATATCCAGTATCCTGTTAATTGCACCATCCGCTTCCGCTCTTGTTCGTTCCGTCAACAGAACAAAAAAGCTGTTTGATCCGTTCCGCATCATAATATCGCTCATTCTCAGGGTCTTTTGCAACAAAGCACAAAACTGTTCCGAAATATCAAGAAGCTTTAAATTATCTCCATCTTCTTCCATTGACAGGGTAAACAAGAGCAGGGCCGCAGTTCCTCCGTATCTTTTGTAAAAGCGCATGATAAACCTGTAAATGAGTGCAAACGAATCACTTCCAAGCAACAGCGCTTCTCCGTTATCATTCCTCTCCTCTACTATCCTGATTATACGTTCAAGCTTTTCTTCCGGATCGGATGTATCTCCTTCATCAGAATCAACTTTCTGTGAATAAATATAGTATCCGTGCTTACCGTTCTTTTTTACTGTATACAATGCATCGTCTGCCATTGTGAAAAGCTTATCATAATCTCTTCCCTGCTCAGGAACCATAACGACACCGACAGATACACCCAGTGGGATTCCATGATCCTTACCCATCAAAGCTGTCGCTTCTTCCATGAACTGTGAATTAAGCCTCAGTGTAAGGGATGCAACCGCACTCTCCTCTGTCAGGTCCTCACAAAAAGCCAGAAACTCATCTCCTCCAATACGGCTTACCGTATCTGTTCCCCTCGTATTTCTTCTGATAATATCGGCAAATGACCTAAGCACCTTGTCGCCCATATCATGCCCGAACAGATCATTTACCAGTTTAAAGCTGTCAAGATCAAATATTATGAGTGCGCCCATCTTCCTTGAGCACAGCTTAGCCAACCTTTCTGTCCCCCGTGTCTTATTTAAGAAGCCCGTAAGATCATCAAACATTGCCTCCTTGGTAAGGGTTTGTATCGTCTTACGATTTGTGATGGTGTTCTCAATGCGTCTGACCATGACATCCTTATTTAACGGCTTGCGGATAAAATCAGATGCTCCTATCTCGAGTCCCTTATGTTCAATCGCACTATCATCTTCCCCGGTAAGAAAAATTACCGGTGTATGTGGCCTGCCCATCTGATCTTCAGTCTCACGCAGGGCATGATAAGTCTCAAATCCATCCATATCGGGCATGAGAATATCCAACAGGATAAGATCCGGCACATTTTTCCTTATAAACTTAAGAAGGTCTGATCCAGAACGCAGACAACTAACCTTCATGTTTTCTTCTCCAAGCATGTTCTTTGCACTGGTCAGACCTATTGCATCGTCATCTACGACAACAACCCAACGGTTCATTTGATTCTCCGAATTTCAAGTATAGTGTATGAATGGACTACTTCAGTATATATTTTACACAAAATAGTGTTTAATTGATAGTAATAGTATATATTGGATTTTATGTATAATCAACTTTCTTGCACTCTCTATCATCAAATGATATGATTCTAAGAACAAAACTTCAAGGAGAAAAAATGCGAATACTCATAGTTGAAGATGAACAGGCTCTTGCTTTACTTATAAGCGACAGGCTTAAAAAGGAAAGGTATACCGTTGATATATCAAATGACGGTGAAGAAGGCCTGTACAATGCCCTGTCCGGGATATATGACCTTATAATACTTGATATAATGCTTCCAAGGGTGGACGGAATTGAAATACTTAAGGAACTTCGTAAGGAAGATCACGATGTAAAGGTTATAATGCTGACGGCAAAGGCAGAACTTGATGACAGGCTTCTCGGATTTGCAAACGGAGCCAATGATTATGTTCCCAAACCCTTCCATATTGATGAACTTATAGCACGTGTTAATGCACAGCTTAATATAAGCAGGGCCGTAGATGAAACCCTTAAGTATGGTGATCTTGTACTTAATTATCCTTCCTCTGAGATAGGCTCGGATATATCGGGAGAAAGCATCGGAGTTAATAATAAGGAATTCCAGCTCCTTGAATTTCTTATGAAAAATCCTGACCGCATCCTGTCAAGAGAAATAATCTATGACAGGATATGGGGAATGGAATCAGATGCTTCGTCAAACAATCTTGAAGCATATATGTCTTTTGTCCGTAAGAAGTTAAAGCTTATCGGCTCCAATGTATCAATAAAAACCGTGCGTAACATGGGCTACAAGCTGGTTAAAGAAGAATAAAACAGGCATTCCCAAAGGTGAACCATGAAAGAACTGCGAAATAAGACAATACTTACATTATTTTCCATTCTTACCGCAATCCTCATAACGGGCCTTATTATCCTTAATATAAACAGCTACAGGCGTGAGTATTTAAGCATAGAGCGTGGTCTCAATGTATTTGACAACAGAGGCGGATTTAAAGAAGGACCCCCCGGTCCAAACGGTGCGGATACCGGTGACTTTAAGCAAAAACCTCGCGATCTTAGCAATATGATGATCATGGACAATGAGGTATATACCGTAAGGCTTGGCACAGATGGAGAAATAGAAAATATCATCAGCCATGGGAACACATCGGGTGATTTTGATATCGAAAACATCGCCGTCTCGGTAAAAAACCTTGTTTCCGGAAGTCAATCAGATCTGATATACATCGGAAACCTGTATAAAGATGATTATTCATATAAATTCAGAGTCAATGATCTTATCGTTATCCTGAATAATGGAGAGAAATCCGGTAAACTTAAGTTGCTTCTGATAGAATCGGTCATCATATTCTTTATAACGGAAGCAGTGATATTTCTTATTGCCAGACTTATCACGGGTTGGATAGTAAGACCTGCCGAGGAAGCTTTTAAAAGACAGAAGGAATTCATCGCCGATGCATCACATGAGTTAAAGACTCCTCTTGCCGTTATCATGGCATCCGCAGACGAACTTACAGGAGCCGGCTCTCCCGGCAAAAACAGACAGTATATAGAAAATATCCGTTACGAATCCGACAGGATGCACCGGCTCATCATGGGGCTTCTTGATCTGTCAAAGCTTGAGGCGGACAGATCCGGGATATCGTATAAGGAAGAGGATCTGTCAAGGATCATTGAAAAAACATGCCTTGCTTTTGACGGGATAGCATTTGAACAATCGGTTATGATACAGACCGATATCGAAGCAGGCATGAATTTCCGATGCATTAAGGATGAAATGGAGAAGATGATATCCACTGTACTCGACAATGCAATAAGGCACAGCTACAAAGATACGACAGTAAGAGTGAGTGCCCATATTATAAAGAACAATATAGTTGTCAAGATCATTAATACCGGCGATCCCATTAAGGATGAAGACAGAGAGAAGATATTTGAAAGGTTCTACAGGGCAGACAGGTCAAGAAACCGTTCTGAAAACAGGTATGGTCTCGGTCTTGCCATAGCAAAAAGGATAGCCATAAACCACAATGGTGACATAAGGGCTTATTCCGAAAGCGGCGATACAACATTTGAGATAGTTCTCAAGAGATAATAAAGTTTTAAGGCAGGGATAAAATCCCTGTCTTTTTAATATTCATTTAAGCTTGAGGTTGTATCCTGTATTCAGAAAGAAAAAGAAAGGACTTGTTAACATGAGCGGATACAAAGAAGTATTTAAAAGAACCGAAATAAAATACCTTATAAACGCTGAGCAGTATAAAGCGCTTATGCCTTATCTTGAGACAATCGCAAGGGTTGATGAATACGGTTTGTCAAGGATAAACAATATCTACTTTGACACCCCTGATTACAGGCTGGTCAAGACTTCGTTGGAAAAGCCTTTATACAAGGAAAAGCTGAGGCTTCGAACCTATGGCGTTACCGGTGATGATACTGATTCCTTTATTGAGATAAAGAAAAAGTACGCCGGCATTGTTTATAAAAGAAGGATATCCGGCAGATATCTGGATACATACAGATATCTTACAGGATATAAAAATAAGCGGGATTGCTTTGAAAAATCACAGATATCCAAAGAGATAAGAGAATTTATGAGACTGTATGCCAATTTAAGGCCGGCAATGTGCATATGCTATGACCGTATAGCGATGGCAGGTATTGAGGATAAGGATTTCAGGGTGACTTTTGACAGTAACATAACCTGGAATGACAGATGTACAGACCTAAGATACGCGGGGGAAGGCAGGAACCTGCTAAAAGACGGTCAGTATCTGATGGAAATAAAGGTGAGTAATGCGATGCCGATGGGACTTGCAAGGAAACTCAGTGAATTAAGTATTTTTCCGGTTTCCTTTTCCAAATACGGATCGGGATACGCAGATATGATGAATATGGATAAAGACAGAGTCCCCGGGAGAAATACAATTGTTCGTCCCGAAAGAAATGACAGAGTAATGAAAGGAGTAGCTGCATATGTTTGATAATATTTTTTCTTCTATACTGACAAACGGAACTTTTACGGGCAGTGAGTTGGCACTTTCGACACTGGCTGCTCTGGTGTGCGGATTGATAATAGCGGGAACCTTTACGGTAAAAACAGGTGTTCAAGAAGTTTTCTGATCACCTTGGCCCTTCTTCCTTCGATAGTTGAACTTGTTATAATCCTTGTAAATGGTAATATAGGAGCAGGTGTTGCTGTGGCCGGAGCCTTCTCTTTGGTAAGGTTCCGCTCGGCTCCCGGCAGGGGGCAGGAAATAACCGGTATTTTTCTCGCAATGGCAGCAGGCCTTGCAACCGGTATGGGCTATGTCGGAGTTGCTATACTCTTTTCACTTCTTGTATCCGGACTGAATCTTCTTTTGAATGTGCTGGGGTTCGGATCGGATGCAAAGGGAATGCAGACACTTAAGATTACTGTCCCCGAAAATCTTGATTATGAAGGAAAGTTTGATGATATATTCAAACGGTACTTAAAAGCCTATACCTATGATGAAGTAAGGACAACAAATATGGGAAGCCTGTACAGAATAACTTTAAGTGTGCTTCTTAAGGATAATGTATCAACAAGGGAATTTATTGATGAACTGCGCACCGGTAATGGTAACCTGGATATCAGCCTTGGAAGGATGGTTGACAGTATTGATTCACTCTGATCGCAAAATTATCTTAAACTGTGGTACACAATATAACAAACATTGGAGGAATTACGATGAAAAACAAAATCACAGCAATGGTAATGGCAGTAGTAATGGCAGCATCACTTACAGCATGTACAAAAGCCGGTGCCGTAACTACCAGCATAAATGATAAAGCATCAACTAAAGTACAGACGGATTCAACTGCCTTAGAAACTGTCAACAACGAAGAAAAACCGGACATAAAAGAAATTGAGGAAAACATGTTTTCAGAAAGAGATACGGACCAGTCACCGGATCTTAGCGATGCCAAAAGCATGACTGTCAAGGACGGAGAGGATATAACTATAGATGCAGCAGGGATATATGTATTGTCAGGACAGGCAGAAAATACTTCCATAATAATAAATACTTCCGAGGAAGATAAGGTGCAGCTTGTTCTTGACTCACTTACCATAACCAATAAAGACACACCCTGTATTTATGTTAAGAAAGCGGATAAAATATTTATAACCCTTAAAGGTGATGCAAACAGCCTGTCCGTAACCGGTGAATTCACTGCCGATGATGACACAAAAACAGATGCTGTCATATTCAGTAAGGATGATCTTACCATAAACGGCACCGGATCTCTTATCATTGCTTCATCCGATAACGGCATAGCATGTAAGGATACACTTAAGGTCACCGGAGGAAGCTTTGATATAAGTTGCAAAGGCAGTGCATTTGAGTCAAAGGATGAGATACTTGTTTCGGGCGGTACCATAAACATCACTGAATCCAACGACGGTCTTCACGCTGAAGATAACGATGATGATACTAAGGGTTACATTTACATAAACGGCGGAAGTATTAACATAACCGCTGAAGATGATGCAATACATGCAACAACAGAGGTAAGGATAGATGATGGAGAACTTAATCTTAAATGCGCAGAAGGTATCGAGGGTACTGTACTTCAGATAAACGGCGGCAGTATAAACATAGATGCATTGGATGACGGGATCAACGCGGCTCACAAGTCAAGTACTTTATCGCCGGTATTCGAAATGAATGGTGGCATAGTCACGATAAAAATGGCTGATGGTGATACAGACGGTATTGACAGTAACGGAGATATAAGGGTAAACGGAGGAACAATAGATATTACCGGAAGATCTACCTTCGATTATGACGGTAAGGCAGAATATAACGGTGGAACCATTATAGAAAACGGTACGGAAACAAACTCCATCACTAATCAGATGATGGGCGGCCGCGGAGGCCAAATTAGTGGTCATGAGGGAATGACTCCTCCCGAGGGAATGGCTCCTCCCGAAGGATCACAAAAACCACAGGGCCAGGGCAGACCGGAAGGTATGCAGCGTCACAAAAAAATGACTCTGACCGATGGGACAGGCGAATCCGAAGACATGATTCCTCCCGAGATGAAAAAAGATATATTGGAACAGTAAAAATAATCCCACAGCTGCCGTAATGCCTGCAGGCTGTGGGATATCATTTTCAATTCTATACGCCGCTCAGATCAAATGCGGGGATAAAGCATTCATCAGCCGCTTCCTTATCCTGCATGAATCCCCGGACGCCCAGACTTTCGGCATACCTTATCAGGCTTCTGTATTCTGTTTCGGTCACATGCCTGTTTATATCAGGGTATCCGTCAAGCCTGCCGTTTGGCGTATACTGGTTAAGCAGGCTTATAAGTATCCTATCCCCGTATTTTTCATAAAGATACCTGACTGTAAGCTTCGCCTGTATGAGCATTCCGGGCATAAGGAGATGCCTTACTACAACACCTTTTTTCAATATCATCCCATCATCTGTTTCCGTGAATTCACACACGGGACATTGGCGTACCATCTCATCTACCGCCACCTGCGCTGCTTCAGGATATCCTGTGGCATTACTGTAACGGATAGAATCCTTATCTCTTATATATTTAAAGTCAGGCAGATATATGTCGATAAGTCCTTCAAGGCTTCTTACGCTGTCGACACTTAAGTACGATGAGGTGTTCAGGATAAAAGGCAGCTTAAATCCCCGAGCCTTAGCTGTTTTTATCGCATCCCTTATTTCAGGCAGATAAATATCTCCTGTAACAAGATTTATATTGTGCGCTCCTTTTTCTTCAAGCTCACGGAATATCCCGAGCAGGCGCTCCTTTGTTATCTCTTTTCCTGTGTCACCCCTGCTTATCTCATGATTCTGGCAGAAGACACATCCCATATTACAACCCGTGAAAAATATGGCACCCGACCCCTTGGTCCCGGAAATACAAGGTTCTTCCCAAAAATGCAGGCCGGCTCTTGCGATCCGCATCTTAGCGGTAACTTTACAATAACCGGTCCTCTCATACCGGTTCACCCTGCATTCCCTCGGACAGAGCGTACATTCTTCATATTCTCTGTATCTGTCAGCGGACTTAAATGGCACTGAGCTGCATACGGTAGTACTTCTCATACAGGCCTCCCAGCTTGATAAGCTCCTTATGGCTGCCGCGCTCCTTAACACCCTCATCATCAAGGACTATTATCTCATCGGCACCGAGGATCGTAGACAGCCTGTGGGCTATGGTGATCGTGGTACGCCCCTGCGCCAGCCGGTCGAGGCTGTCCTGAATGTAGCGCTCACTTTCATTATCAAGAGCGCTGGTTGCTTCATCAAGTATAAGTATCGGTGGGTTCTTTAAGAATACCCTTGCTATTGCGACACGCTGCTTCTGTCCGCCCGAGAGTCTTGTACCCCGCTCACCCACCTGCGTAAGTATCTTCCCGGATGATTCAAGAAACAGCGTGGTGCGCAGTATCCTTAAGAACTGCGGAAAAGCAAGGTCTATGACCGAAAGTATGCTTGCACACAGCAGATCAAGGAAGAACACACCCAAATATGGTTTATAATAAGGAATAAACTTTTTAATCAGCCTCATAATGCAATATCATACCACATTACGTATGAGCCTGTCTGTACAGATCCTTTCTTTTTAACCCGTTCTTTTTTGCACCTTTAGGCCAGCCCATATCTGCCGCAAACATATACAGAGTTCTCGGGAACCTGTAAGCGTCCGCATAAATGTCCTCAATCTCTATTAAGTCATTGATCGCAGCCGAAAGCTTATTAAGACCTTCCGCCGCATTTTTTGCAGGTCCTTTATCTGTTGATATTATAATAGAACCTATCATCTCACCGGCACCTATCGCAAGGCCGCCGCCGTATATGAAGCCGCATTTCTCACACCAGCTTTTGACCATACCCATAAGGTTTTTAAGCTGGGAACTTTCATAGAATCCCATATTTGAAACGACGTATATGCTCTTTTCTCCTGCTGTCCTGTAGTTCTCAAGTCTTTCCATGACACGCAGTAAGGCAGACGGTATCCCATCTACATAGAGAGGTATGCCAAGAACTATCGTACCCGCACCGGCAAGCTTTTCAGCCAATTCATCATACCGGTTTATATATGTTGAGAGATTGATACTCTCTGTATTGCCTCTTATATTGGAAGAAAGCCGGTCAAGGAACTTCTTTGAATTGGAATTACCGGCTCTTAAGCTGCAGTTAAGAAGTACTATCTTATCCGGATCGGATGTAACAGGTAATGTACTTTCATCTGCCTTATCTGACTTTACCTGACATTCTTCAAACCGGATCTCTTTTATTATACCGTGAAAATTTCTGCACACGGCTTCAACATAAGTCTTAGCCTTTATTCTGTCAGAATCACTAAACTGCCCTCTGAAGATAAACGTGATCGGCTTATCCTCAGGATACCTCCTTTTATGATGCATCTCTCCATGAACTATCTCAAAATACGGAAGTACCCACCCGATGCTCCTGTCAAAAACATTTTTCACAAAACTGCTGAATCCGCCGTATGTGTATGTGCTTATTACAGTGACCTCATCTGCCTTGTGTATAAGCGCACCCATCTTCTCATAGCCATCCTTGATGACACATTCACCGGGCTCCTTTAACCAGCATCCGAAGCAGCCGACACAGGGTTTTATCGTACCATTATCGGAAATAATTTCCCATCCCTTGTAATCATCGCAGACCTTGCTCCATTCCTCATCATTCAGATCATGTATAAGCAGATTCATAATTATCTCCCTCGACTTTCTCAATTCTGCTAATACTTATATCACGATTTTCAGCCCGCGTCCTTAATAAATGATTAAAAGAAAGTTAAAAACCTTGCCCAAAAAAGATATGATAGAGACAGGGGACGGTTCTCTGTCTCCCTCTACTTCTTTATATTAAATTCTATATGATTTTCTTGGAAATTCCCGTACGCCGGCTTAGCTGACGAATGGATATCCCTGACTTTATCAATTTACGGATTGAAGAATTAACTGCTGTTTCTTTATAATCGGTATTCCTGATCGGAATTCGGTATGAATTGGCTTTATGGCTTTTCACGATTGTAATGTGAATGAAATAGAAAAATCAGAGAGACAGAGAACCGTCCCCTGTCTTCTATCAAGGAACATCTGATTTGCACCAAGAAAACGCCTGTCTTTGTCTTTCCAGAAAACACCGGCAGGAATCAGATTAAGAAATTTTTAAAGTAAGGTTTTGTCAGTAATGGCACTCATATGTTCAGTTTACCCTTAAAATGGGGCACAATCTATAAAAAATGATTGGCCGCTATTTCTTATGTTCTTTCGGCATGCATTCTCTTTTTGTTTTCATACATGTTGTTATCTGCACGCTTAAAGACGTTTATTGCACCTGCATCTTTATCACTGTCATACGTGGCATAACCAATCGCAGCTGAAACTGCCTCCCAGGGAGATAGACCCTTGTTGTTTGCCAGGTCCGAGAGCTCTTGGTTGAACTTATCTATTAGGGAATCAATATTTTCAAGGTCCTGACCCTTTAGGATTATGGCAAATTCGTCACCTCCCACTCTGAAGACAGGAGAGTGGGCAAATATAACGCAGACTATATGACTAATGTTCTTGATGGCTTCATTACCTTTTTCGTGACCATAAGTATCATTGATGATTTTCAGGTAATTAAGATCAACGACTCCGATTCCAAATTCAGTTTTTCCAAGCTTAAGATTCCATTCAAGGCTCTTGATCTCATTGTCGTATGCGGTCTTATTTCGTATTCCGGTCAGAGAATCACGGTTTGCAAGGGCTTCCAGCTGGGAGTTCTTATCCTGCATGTCACTTATCTTTTTATCTTTGTCGATCAGGTCAGAGGCATAATTCCTTATATCCTCAACCATGGAGAAGATGGAGCCTGACAGGGATTCAATCTCATCATGGGTATGTATGTCAATTTCGTCCATAACAAGTTCTGATACAGGAGCGCGCTTTCGGCATTTGTCTTCAATTTTGCCGGTTGCATTTTCAAGATTCCTTATAGGCTTGACTATTCGCTTGTTATACCATCTGTTGAGCGCTAAAACAAGAAGCAGACCAGCTATAAGTGCAACTATGAATGTCGCAAGTGCATATGTATAGGCTGCTTTATAAATGTCATCAATAAGGATATCCCCACAGATTACAGCAATGGGCTCCCCTTTTGAATTTATCAGAGGACGGATTGCGGTATATATCTTCCCAAAGTCAGTATCATTTCTAAAGTAAGTGACAGTTGTATCCGTGTCCATACGCTGCAGGTACTCAAGGGCGACATCCCTTGGATAAGCATCTCCGGTATAGTTTCCAAGATCGGTAAGTTCATCTGCTTCATATGTTTTTTCATATAAAGTATATGCAGCAAGGACATCCATCATGTTGTCCGGAGGATCTGCACTTAATGGCTCAATTATATATATAAAA
>DFKQ01000006.1:14241-29719 GCA_002373875.1 Lachnospiraceae bacterium UBA3641 | reverse complement strand
TCTTTGATTGTCTCCATCTGGGTCACCTCCTTAGCTTTGGTAGGTGGGATATCCCACCTACCATTATAATACTATCAGTCTTCCCATTTGTCAACAAATTATGCGATTCGGTCTCTATCAAAAGAGTCCGGAAAGAAGGGGAACGAGGGTGATACCGATGAGTGCAACACCGCCGCCTGCCATGAGCTGCTTCATGCCCTGGGACTTTGCGCCGGGGTTATCGTTTCGAATAACGTAAACGTATTTTATCCTCAGGAACTCCATGTCCACCAAGTGCTTCTCTTGCATTAACTCTTGCGACATTGACACCGGCATCTATAGTTAAAACATATATTCCTCTGACAAAGTATCCGTTATCCTTAGCTCTCATCAGAAGATTTAAATTACGTTCTGTTGATAACACGGTTTCAAACGTAAAATCCTTTTTCTCACATAACATTTTTTCTCGAAGTTCTTCAGCCTTCATGGCTGCTTCAAGATCACTGCAAAGGGTGGTTTTCTTTATATCGTCCGCATTGATATATTCTCCAACAGTCTTTGCCATACAGGTAATTGTAGATTTACCACTTCCATTTGGTCCGGCAAATACAAGAACCTCCGGAAGTATAATTTTATCCGACATATTCACGTCTCCCGTCCGGATATTCAAGATATGCCTGTTTCTTCTCATCATCATATCTAGCTGTCGGTAATCCTTTTATTCTTCTAATCTCATCATCTATTCTTATTGACTCCTTAAAACGCTGGGTCAATTCATCATCAGAAATGCCACAGGTTGAATCCAATTCGTTAATAACTGTCATAGATATTCTCCTTAGAAATACTTCTCTTCTTCATTTTTGATTCTATCATATATTTATTTTTAATACTACTTTACCCATCTCCTTTTGTCCGGGTCAAAGACCTTTTTATATTGAAAATACCACCCTGTCTCTTGAGCAGGATGGTATCATTGTTGTCAATATTCTTCTTCCTTAAAATGCCACAAGCCCAGTATTTATGCGCCTTAGAGCGACTTGAGAGTAGGGAAGAATAAAACCTCCCTTATACTTGGACTATCCGTCAGCAGCATAGTGAGACGGTCTATCCCATATCCTATACCACCTGTAGGCGGCATGCCGATCTCAAGTGCATTAAGGAAATCCTCATCGGTGTGGTTTGCTTCCTCATCGCCTGCTGCCGCAGCCGCATCCTGAGCCTTGAAGCGCTCCCTCTGATCGATCGGATCGTTAAGCTCTGAATAAGCGTTACACATCTCCCATGTATTTATGAAAAGCTCAAACCTCTCAACGAGATCCGGCCTGTCGGGCTTCCTCTTTGTAAGGGGGCTTATCTCAACCGGATGATCCATCACAAAGGTAGGCTGGATAAGATTCTCCTCAACGTACTCCTCGAAGAAGAGATTTATGATATCTCCCTTCTTATGATAAGGCTCGTAGTGGATGCCCTTCTCATCGGCAAGCTTCTTTGCTGCATCGGTATCGGGAACCTGATCGAAATCGATACCAGCATATTTCTTTATCGCATCTATCATGGTGATACGCTCGAATGGCTTACCAAAATCAAGCTCGATATCGCCGTATTTGAATTTCGTTGTTCCAAGAACCTCCTGAGCCACATGCCTGAACATGTTCTCAGTCAGATCCATCATTCCATTGTAATCTGTGTATGCCTGATAGAGTTCCATCAGCGTGAATTCGGGGTTGTGCCTTGTATCAAGACCCTCGTTCCTGAACACACGGCCTATCTCATATACCCTCTCAAGTCCGCCCACTATAAGTCTCTTAAGATAGAGCTCAAGTGATATACGCAGCTTAAGGTCTTCGTCAAGTGCATTGAAGTGGGTTTCAAAAGGCCTTGCAGCTGCACCGCCCGCATTTGAAACGAGCATCGGAGTCTCAACTTCCATGAATCCCTGGTCATCTAAATATCTTCTTATTGAAGAGATGATCTTCGACCTCTTTATAAATGTATCCTTAACCTCTGAATTCATTATAAGGTCGACATATCTCTGCCTGAAACGGAGGTCCGTATTGGTCATACCGTGGAACTTCTCGGGAAGTATCTGAAGTGACTTTGACAGAAGAACGATAGACTCGGCATGAACCGATATCTCACCTGTCATTGTCCTGAACACATATCCCTTGATACCTACGATATCACCTATATCATATTTCTTGAAATCAGCATAAGACTCTTCACCTACAGCATCCCTTGCCACATATACCTGAATGTTTCCGGGCTTATCCTGGACATTGCAGAATGCTGCCTTACCCATGATACGCTTGCTCATGATTCGGCCTGCTATGCTCACATTTATGGGAGAAGCATCCATTATGGCGCGCTTCTCATTGTAATCGGCTTTCTTAGCTTCTCTTGCGGCAGCCTCATCCATACCCGAAACATCTACCGGTACACGGTCACCTATAAGCTTAGCCTCAAGCTCCTCGTACTCGGCCTTGGCATCTACCGAATGATGGGTCTGGTCGTATTTGGTTATGACAAAAGGATCCTTGCCTGCTGCCTGAAGGTCGGCAAGCTTATCCCGCCTTACCTTAAGGAGCTGTCCTATATCCTGCTGCTGTTCGGTGTTCTGCTCGTTCTTCATATTTTAACTCTTTCTCTTTCTACGGGTTAATAATCCTTATCCCCGGGCCTTATTATCTGAAGAACCTTATACTTAAGGTCCCCTGCCTGAGTCTCAACAGTGACCGTCTGTCCCTTCTTGGCACCGATAAGGGCCTTGCCTACGGGTGATTCGTTACTGATCTTACCCTTAAGGGAATCAGCCTCTGTTGAACCTACGATCTTATATTCAAGATCTTCCTTATATTCCATATCCCTGATCTTAACCTTACAGCCGATACTGATCTTACCGGTATCAACCTCTTCATCAAGGACAACCTCGGCATTCTTAAGGATCTTCTCGATCTCCTCGATACGTGCCTCGATGTCGCGCTGCTCATCCTTGGCTGCATCATACTCGGCATTCTCGGATAAGTCACCCTGCTCACGGGCTTCCTTTATCTTCTGTGCAACCTCGGCCCTTCTAACAACCTTAAGATCATGAAGCTCCTCTTCCAGCTTCTTAAGGCCCTCATAAGTTAAGATATTTTTCTTCTCCATTACATCCATCTTATCATCCTCTTGATCATTTTCATGATTAACTGCTGCCTGTCATAAGGAACCCCGCAAGCCGCGCATTTTCCATATGACTATCCACACTTGCGTAAGTATACTCCATCCCCTCTGTCGATGTCAAGGATTCGTTGGTTGAATCCAAAACAGCGAAAAATAAATAGTTACACCGATCCAAACATTTACAGGCTCTCATTTATAAGCGCCACAAGATCATCATAGCTTGTCATCTCATTCATCCTGCCTCGGAACTTAGATGACCCCTTAAGGCCCTGGGTATACCAGGCGGCGTGTTTGCGCATCTCCCTTATTCCTATGTATTCGCCCTTACACTCTATGAGCATCTTCCCATGAAGGAGGATCATCTGCTTACGTTCCTCAAGGGTCGGTCCCTCATAGGATAGTCCCTCATCCGCCATGGTAAGAGCCTTGAATATCCATGGATTACCCTCTGCTGCACGACCTATCATGACAGCATCACAACCTGTTTCTTCTATTATATTATGTGCGGACTCAACATCCCTTACATCCCCGTTCCCGATGACCGGGATGCTCACAGCTTCCTTTACCTGTCTTATGATATCCCAGTCGGCATTACCCGAATAATACTGATCCCTTGTCCTTCCGTGGACCGCAACGGCAGCCGCTCCCGATTCCTGCGCTACATGGGCCATCTCGACAGCATTCACATGATCTTCATCAAAGCCCTTGCGGATCTTGACGGTGACCGGCTTATCGATTGATTTTGCGACAGCTTCTATTATCCTTCCCGCAAGCAGGGGATCCTTCATAAGAGCCGAACCTTCATGGTTGTTAACGACCTTTGGTACCGGGCAGCCCATGTTTATGTCAAGGATTGAGAAGGGACGCTCTTCTATTTTCTTAGCCATCTCACTCATTATCTCAGGATCTGACCCGAAGAGCTGTAAGGATACAATGTCTTCCTCATCCGATATCTCCATAAGGTCTTCTGTCTTCCTGTTATTGTAGTAGATAGCCTTGGCACTGACCATCTCCATACAGGTCATGCCGGCACCCATCCTTGTGCATAACACACGAAATGGCAGGTCACAAACTCCTGCCATCGGTGCCAGTATCCAATTATTCTTAAGTTCTACGTTACCTATCCTTACCATTTACCTGTTCTTGCCATATATGATACGGAGTCCCTCAAGAGTCAGATCCGCATTGTACTCATCTATAAGGTCGGTCTCATCGGATATGGCCCTTCCGAGACCGCCGGTTGCTACCACCTTAAGCTCTTCAAATCCCGATTCCTTCTTAAACTGCCTGATTATGTATTCCGCCTGGCCTATCTGACCGTACATAAGGCCCGCCTGCATGGAGGTTATGGTATCCTGGGCCATGATCGATTTAGGCTTTACTATCTCGATCTCGGGAAGCTTGGCTGCTCCTTCCGAAAGAGCCTTGGCGGATATCCTGATACCGGGTGCCGTTACACCCGCAACGAAATGCCCCTCACTTGTTACCAGATCGTAGGTCGTAGCCGTTCCGTAATCAAGCACAAGTACCGGCCCACCGTAAAGCTCGTAGGCCGCTACCGCATCAACTATCCTGTCGGAACCTACCTCCCTTGGATTAGTCGTATCGATCCTGATACCCGTCTTAACCCCGGGACCCACTATAAGGGGCTCTAACTTAAAGTACTTGACTATACTGCTCGTAAGTGAATGCATGACTCCCGGAACAACACTGGCGATTATAACGCCCTTTATATCGCTGACCTTAAGCCCCTGCCTCTCAATAAGTTCCTCAAGCTGGGTTCCGTACTCATCGGAGGTTCTGGGAAGCTTGGTGGTTATGCGGAAGTGAGCCAGCATATCCTCTTTCTCGTAAACACCTACCGTAATATTCGTATTTCCCACATCTATTGCAAGTAACATATTTTCTTCCTATCCCTCCCAAGAACATTTATGCCTTATAAAATCTATTCATCCTCAGAAAGCAATGCCGACGGATCCTCCTTCAATATAAAGACCCTGTAATAAAGGGCAAGGCTCTCCATCAGTTCCTGTTTCTTCCTTAATATCTCCTTAACAAGAAGGCCGGAGCTTATCTCATCATAGAGGATGTCCTCTTCATCCGCATCGGTCTTGATGCTCAAGTTACCTTCCTTATCATATTCGAAGGTTATGACTCCACCCACTTCTTCTGTAAAGAGCACGCATATGATATGGAGCTCATCCTTGATGGAATCCGGAAGTCCGTTGAACCTCTCATTAAAATAGTATTTCTTCTCGTAAGCATTGGCACCGCACAGTACCGTCGTTTCTTCCATAGTTCTCCTGAATTTTGAGCCTGTTCTGAACAGTTACTATAATTTAATGTAGCACAGCACCGATACAGTCCCCAGAAGAACCGTCAACAAGGCAAATGCTACCGCAAACCCGGAACCTGCCCTTACCTTCTTGACACAATTAAGCAGGGACAGTACAGCTCCGAAGGCAAATATATATGTTAAATACATACCCGACACCAGGCCCACTGAATTAAGTATGACCATGATGAGTATTGCGGCTGACAGGATCGTATTTATCAGGTCGATCACAAAACCCCGCCCCCGCATTACATTCTTGATATAGGTTCTTGATTCTTTATTCATATTATTCTGTAAGAAATACTTCGTGGTACCTCTATGATCTTACCCGAGCGTGGCTGCCATTACCGCCTTTATCGTGTGCATCCTGTTCTCGGCTTCATCGAATACGACCTGTGAATACTTCTCAAATACCTCATCGGTCACTTCCATTTCGGTGAGGTTGAACTTCTCGCCCATCTCCCTGCCTATCTCGGTCTTAAGGTCGTGGAAGGCCGGAAGGCAGTGTAAGAATATCGCATCCTTCTTAGCGTGGTTCATGATATCCATGGTAACCTTATAGGGAGTAAGATCCTTGATCCTCTCCTCCCATACCTCTTCGGGCTCACCCATGGACACCCATACATCTGTGTATATAACATCGGCATCCTTAACAGCCTCATATGCATCCTCGTTAAAGTCAACCGTACCGCCGCTTACCTTGCAGAATCCCTTACATTCCTCAATAAGCCCGGGATTAGGGAAGTACTTCTTCGGTGCCGCCGCAACAAAGTGCATTCCCATCTTCGAGCAGGTAACCATTAGTGAATTACCCATGTTGTATCTTGCATCACCCATATACACGAGCTTGCGGCCTTCAAGTGAGCCAAGGTGCTCACGGATCGTAAGAAGATCGGCTAACATCTGTGTGGGATGATATTCGTTGGTAAGTCCGTTCCATACGGGAACTTCGGCATATTTAGCCAGTTCCTCAACCTTCTCCTGACCGTATCCCCTGTACTCGATACCATCAAACATCCTTGAAAGCACACGTGCGGTATCGGCGAATGACTCTTTCTTGCCTATCTGGGCACTCTTGGGTTCAAGATAGGTGGTACCTATACCCATATCATGAGCCGCAACTTCAAATGAGCATCTGGTCCTTGTGCTGGTCTTCTCAAATATAAGAGCAACATTCTTACCGGTATATACACGGTCGAAGATACCCCTTTTCTTCTTATCCTTAAGTTCTGCCGCCAGATCAAGAAATTCCAGTATCTCTTCCTTAGTAAAATCCTTAAGTGTTAAAAAATCACGTCCCTTAAGACTCATAACGATCCACCTTTCCTGACACTATTGAAAATAAAAAAGATAGAGTTAATATTACACCAAATCAAAAGGTGGTGCAATACGCACCACCTGAAATTAAATACAATTTATCTCAATTCCCTTTATAAGGAATCCACTACTCCGCGATACTCCTTATAACACTTACCAGAATACGTGGTTACCTATAACCTGTCCCTGATAGCCGGAACTTACGGGCCTGAACCGTGTAGCACCTCCGACATAAGATGTTCCCGCCATGGCCGCCTGTGCTGCCTGTATGCAGCTTGCCTTGGGGCCCTGAGCACATATCTGGGCAACCTTTCCCGATCCTGCGGGTGAGAACTGGCTCTTGGCATATATTACGGAATAGAGGGAATTACCGAACCTTCCGGTACGAAGCCTGTTCATAACAACGTTACCAACCGCAACCTGACCCTCCATACACTCATTTCCGGCTTCACTCTGTATAAGCGATGCCAGAAGAGTTACGTCATCATATGATGCTGCTGCTACATTACCGGCTGCTGTTACCTCACTCGAAGAAGCTTCTCCGCTCTTTTGAGCCGGCTTACTGCTTGCAGCCGCTCTGGCCTTCTTCTCAGCTTCTTCCTTAGCCTTTATGGATTCGATCGTTTCACCTTTACCGATCCAGTCCTCTATATCAACGTATTCGCTTGAAACGTAACCTACGGTTCCATCAGAGAACTCCACAGATACCCAATCACCAAGATTCTCGACCACCTCGATCGTGTCTCCTTCAGCCAACAGATCATAAATACCTGCATCCTGACTTGCTTCCTTCCTGACCCTTAAACAGGAAGTCTTGGATGTTGCAACCTTCTGAACAACCGAATCGGCTAACTTCCTGGCATCTGCATCAAACAGGAGATAATCGTTCTTGACCCATCCGGTGACCTCGCCTGTCTCAATCCTGGTCCAGCCTGAGCCCCTCTCGAGTATCTTACCTGCACATTCTTTATATAATTTTCCTACGATATCCGAATCCTCCGATGATTCGGCCCTGATATTTACAGCCTCCTCAACATTGGCCATCGCAAGATCCTTATAACTTATACCTGCGATCTCTCCGGACAGATCCACCGGAGCGGATCCCGTTTCATTTCCCTGTTCATCGATCCTGATATCAATTGAACTTCCGGCATTATCGCCTACTTTGATATCAATGGTCGAATCTGACCCTTTACTTACAGATGCGGTATCCTTGACCGTCATCTTGGCAGAAGCAACCGTATACGATTTGGTGATCGTTTTCCCCGTTGCCCAAACATTCTGCATACTCCCCTGCGTTATGACTGCTACGACTACCCACGCCGTCACTGCCGCCATACAAGCATGCATTCTGTTTTTCATTTTTCCTGCTCCTTATTGGATGACCCAAATCCCATAAATTGTAGTTCCCCTTAGTGCCTATACCACATGATGTGATTTGTTACAAAAGTGTTACATTTTTATGAGTCATCGACCTATACTATAGCAGGAAAAAATAAAAATGTCAAATATTTGTAAAAAAAATGTAATAATTTACAAACTTCTTGATTTGTCGGCGCAGGCTCTTTCCGCTTCTATCACTGCCGACCTGAAGCCCATGTTTTCAAGAACGGCTACCGCGTCAATGGTCGTTCCGGCAGGTGAGCACACCATATCCTTAAGGTCTGCCGGATGCCTTCCCGTATCAAGGACCATTTTCGCACTTCCAAGCACTGCCTGGGCAGCCATCTCATAAGCTGTTTTCCTTGGAAGGCCCTCTGCCACAGCCCCGTCCGCCATTGCCTCTATAAGCATGAACACATATGCCGGTGACGATCCGCTCACCGCTACGACCGCATCCATCTGACTCTCACTTACTTCATAAGCCTTACCAAAGGAATTGAGTATAGCAAGGACTTTATTAAATTCCATGTCAGTGACCAGTTCATTACGACACACACCCGTACAGCCCTCTCCCACAAGCGCGGGTGTATTGGGCATGCATCTTACAAGCTTAACGGGCTTACCGTATTTCTCCTTAAGCCATGACAGGGTCTTGCCGGGTGCAATGGAAATGATGACCGTATTTTCATCTATGCTGTCCCGTATATCTTCAATAACCGCCTCATATACCTGTGGCTTTACCGATGTTACAAGTATATCGGCCCTTGCGGCCGCATTATTGGAGCCTGCTGCCGTAATGCCATACCTTTTAACCGTCTCCTCTGTCCTCTCAAGGCTTGCGTCCGATCCTAAAATGTCAGAAGCTTCAACCACATGATTGGCGATTATACCTCCTATCATGGCACTTCCCATGTTTCCAAGACCTATGAACCCTATCTGCATTTTCTTTACCTCCCTTATATAGTGTAAAAAATATTCCGTACTTCTCTTGATACTTATGTCATAAGGCATACACCATCTTAGATGGTGCCCCTCATGATATAGCAAACATCAGTACTGCTGCCGCGACCGCTGCATTAAGCGACTCCACTTGCCCCTTCATGGGGATCCTTACAAGCTCATCGGCCTTATCCGATATCTCCCTGCTGAGGCCTGCTGCCTCATTGCCTATCATCACGGCGAGCCTGTTACCGTGATCTGCCCCTTTTGTCAGATCCTGACCGTTAAGGTGGGCGGCAAGGAACCTGACTCCCTCCCCCTTAAGAAGGTCTATGTCCCTTTTAAGGTCATCACTGTATATAACGGGGATCCGGTAAATCGATCCCATGGTCGACCTTATGACCTTGGGATTGTAAACATCGACGCTGCCTTCACTTGCCAGCATAAAATCATAGCCCGCAGCTTCCATGGTCCTTATCATGGTGCCCATGTTCCCCGGATCCCTTATGTTCTCAATCACCAGAATCCTTAAGTCACCTTCCTTATGGATCTCTGTCATCTTCCCTATATCTTGTGGATCCTTTTCCATAACACACAATATTCCCTGAGGAGTCACCGTGTCCGATATCCTTGAAAAGACCTTGGGAGTCACAAGCTCATATCCCGTATTTTCAAGCTTTTTTGCACATTCTGTATAGAGGCTCGCATCGGGATCGGCAGCTCCATTTTGAATAACATAGGTGATTTTATTGAGCAGATCTTCACTTACGTATACTTCCTTAATACGTGCAGAAGGCGCCTCGATGAACATCTTAACGCCTTCTGCCACGAATGCATTCTGCTCACGCCGCGCCCTGCTGCCTGTACATAACTTTATTATATTCTTTATCTTATTATTGGATATGCTTGTTATTATCATTTTATATACTAACGGTACATGCGCCCCCTGAAGCATCAGATACTCAGTGACTTGGTTACCTCGTACTCATACTCGGGGATGTCCTTCTGCATGGCCAGTGCTTCATCTATGTCAAAGTCACAATACTCACCGTGTTTATATCCCACTACCCTGTTGGTCTTGCCCGCACACAGAAGGTCTGCCGCGTAGGCACCCATCATGGAGGCATAATAACGATCCTTACAGGTAGGTGAGCCGCCTCGCTGCATGTATCCAAGGATAGTCGCCCTGGTCTCAACACCCGTTGCCGCTTCTATCCTTCTTGCCATGGATGTTGAATGGCCTATACCCTCGGCATTTATTATGAGATGGTGGGTCTTGCCTTTCTTGCGATTATTTATGATGTTGTTGATTATCTCCTGCTCCTTATACTGGTACTTCTCGGGAAGAAGGATATCCTCGGCACCTGATGCAACGCCGCACCAAAGAGCTATATATCCGGCATTCCTTCCCATAACCTCAATAATGGAGCACCGCTCGTGGGAGGATGAAGTATCTCTTACCTTATCTATTGCCTCCATGGCTGTATTGACAGCCGTATCGAAACCTATCGTGTAATCGGTACAGGCTATGTCAAGGTCGATGGTACCCGGTATTCCTATGGTGTTTATCCCGTGGGATGCGAGGGCCTGAGCTCCCCTGTAGGAACCGTCTCCACCTATCACGACCAGACCGTCGATACCATGCTTATGACATATTTCAGCACCCTTCTTCTGGCCTTCGACTGTCTTGAATTCCTCACACCTTGCGGTACGAAGGATCGTTCCGCCCTTCTGGATTATATCTGACACATCCCTGGGACTCATTTCATTCATTTCCTCATTAAGGAGTCCCTGATAACCCTTCTGTATACCGATCACCTTCTTGCCGTTTGCGATAGACCTGCGCACAACTGCCCTTATTGCCGCATTCATGCCGGGCGCATCGCCTCCGCTTGTAAGGACTGCAATCGTTTTGATCTCTTTAGCCATAAGCTTTCCCTCCTAAATTACCCTTACCACTTATATTACTTCATTTGGCCTTCTCAGACAACCTTAACATTTCCTTCCCCGAAAATACCTTCAAGCTTTCCGGTAAGATCTTCATTTGCATGTACGCTGTAACGGCCCGTAAGTTCCTTTTTCTGTTTGGTTTCTTCTATATATATTACCACTGTATCGTGACCGTCCGATCCTTCGATCGTCTTATAGAGATCATCCTGTCTTTTTGCGAATTCCTCTTTGGTCTTTATCCTTATCCACAGCTTTCTCGGCATCCTCTCAAAGGGGATCACCTGCTCGCAGATGACCTTGGCATCCTTCTCTTCCTCCACCGAAACCCTTCCCTTTATGAATACCTTACAGTTTTCTTCCAGATCGTTCCCGTTTCTCTCATAATCCGTGGGCCATACTATGACCTCTACCGTACCCAGCAGATCCTCCAGGCTTAAAAAGGCCATCTTCTTACCGGTCTTGGTGTACTTTATCGTGACTGTCTCTATGACCCCGCCGACGGTGACCTTCATATTGTCCGTTACCTTTACTGACTTTGATTCCTCATCATAGGCAAAATCAAGTGTCGTATTGGTAACATTTTTCCGCCACATTCCCTCATATTCATCAAGCGGATGTCCGCTTACATATAATCCCAGTATCTCCCTCTCGAAGGCAAGCAGCTCATCTTTTTCATACTCACCTATTTCAGGCATCCTCAATTCGTAGTCTTCCTTATCCTCATCCGGGATAATGTCGAAGAGGGACATCTGTCCTGCATATCCCGACTTCTTTTCACTGGTTACGGAATCCATTATCTGTGAATAAACCGCCATCTTCTGCTTGCGGGTACCGGGAAGTGTGTCCATGGCTCCTGCCTTGATGAAGTTCTCGATTATCCTCTTGTTGATATCACCTGATAAGCGGTCGATAAAGTCCTGAAGGCTCCTGAAGGGACCATTAGCATTCCTCTCGGATACTATGCCCTCGATCACGGGCCAGCCCACTCCCTTAATGGAGGCAAGTCCATACCTTATATCATTACCGGATACTGAGAAGCCCGCCACACCTTCATTGATATCGGGGGGCAGTATCCTTATACCCATGGACTTGCATGTATATATATATAAGGAAACCTTGTTGAAGTTATCTATAACGGAGGTCATAAGGGCAGCCATGAATTCAACAGGATAGTAATGCTTAAGCCAGGCCGTCTGATAGGCTACCAAGGCATAGGCCGCCGCATGGGATTTGTTGAAGGCATATTTGGCGAAGTCCATCATCTCATCATAGATATGATTGGCTACAGACTCGCTTATCCCCTTCGATACACAGCCCGGGACCCCTTCCTCCTCATTGCCGTATACGAAATTCTTCCTCTCTTTTTCCATAACGGACTGCTTCTTCTTACTCATGGCACGCCTTACAAGGTCGCTCCTTCCAAGGGTATACCCGCCAAGATCACGCACTATCTGCATAACCTGCTCCTGATATACGATACAGCCGTAGGTAGGTTTAAGTATGGGTTCAAGCTGGGGACAGTCATAGGTTATACTGTCCGTCGCATTCTTGCCCCTTATATACTGGGGGATGAAATCCATGGGACCCGGTCTGTAGAGAGATATGCCGGCTATTATATCCTCCATGGACTTGGGCTTTAATTCCTTCATGAAGGACTTCATGCCTCCGCTTTCAAGCTGGAAGATACCGTCGGTCTTACCGGTCCCTATATAGTCAAATACTTCCTTATCGTCATAGTCAATGGCAGCCATATCAATGACCCTGCCTTCACTTTCCCCGGCAAGCCTTGCTGCCTCCTTTATAACCTCCAGATTACGAAGGCCAAGGAAATCCATCTTAAGAAGACCCAGCTCCTCAAGTGTCGTCATAACATACTGGGTGGTAATAGTCCCGTCCGATCCTCTGGATAAGGGCACGTATTCATCCGCAGCCTCAGGACAGATGACTACTCCCGCTGCATGCATGGAAGTGTTTCTGGGAAGGCCCTCCAGCTTCATGCACATATCTATGAGCCGTCTGGCCTGATCATCGCTCTCGTAGGTCTTCTTAAGCTCCTGTCCGTAATCAAGGGCCTTTTGAAGGGTGATATTAAGCTCACCCGGTACCTGCTTGGCCAGTGAATCGCAGTAGGAATAGGGCAGATCCATAGCCCTTCCCACATCCCTTATAACACCCTTGGCTCCCATGGTACCGAAGGTGACTATCTGCACCACTTTCTCCTTGCCGTATTTCTCCACAACGTAATCAATGACCTTCTGGCGCCCTTCGGGCTCAAAGTCAATATCTATATCTGGCATGGTAACACGCTCGGGGTTGAGGAAACGCTCAAAGAGAAGGTTGTATCTTATAGGCTCTACATCTGTTATCTTAAGGCAGTAGGCGACGATGGATCCGGCAGCCGATCCCCGGCCCGGTCCCACCGCAACATCATGGGTCTTCCCGTAATTGATGAAATCCCACACTATAAGAAAGTAGTCGACAAAGCCCATGGTATTTATGGTATCAAGTTCATATTCGAGCCTGTCCTTAAGCTCCTCTTCCCTTCCGGGATAACGTTCCGCAAGCCCTTTAAAACAGAGTTCCCTTAAATACTCATAAGATGTATAGCCTTCGGGGATATCAAAATGAGGGAGCTTGTAGGAACCGAATTCTATCTCAACGTTACACCTGTCGGCAATCTTCTGGGTATTCTCAAGGGCTTCAAGGGCATAGGGGAAGAGAGCCTTCATCTCATCTTCCGATTTAACGTAGAACTGACCTCCTTCATAGCGGAGCCTGTCCTCATCCTGAACCTTCTTACCTGTCTGAATGCACAGCAGAACATCATGACTCTGGGCATCCTCTGCATAGGTGTAATGAACATCATTTGTTGCAATAAGTGGTATGTTTAATTCCCTGCTCATACGGAGAAGGTCGGTATTTACATTCTTCTGGTCGGGAATGCCATGATCCTGAAGCTCTAAATAGTAATTACCCTCGCCGAATATCGCAAGATGCCTAAGGGCTGCCTCCTTCGCTTCATCATACAGGCCCTTGGCAAGGAGCCTCTGGACTTCTCCCGCAAGACAGGCTGATGAGCATATGATACCCTCATGTAATTCCTTAAGGACCTCCATATCAACCCTTGGCCTGTAGTAAAATCCTTCGGTAAATCCCCGGCTTACTATCTTACACAGGTTGGAATAACCCTTGTTGTTTTCAGCCAGAAGTATTAGATGATGATATCTGTCATCTCCGGGGCTTGCTTCCTTATCAAACCTGCTGCCCGGGGCTACATAAACCTCACAGCCGATCACAGGCTTGATCCCCGCATCCCTCGCGGCCCTGTAGAAGTCAATTACCCCGTACATTACACCGTGGTCGGTTATGGCCGCTGCGTTCATGCCCAGTTCCTTTACCCTCAGAACATATTCCTTTATTTTATTGGAACCATCAAGGAGCGAATACTCAGTGTGGCTGTGCAGATGAACGAATGACATTGTTTTCTCCCGATTGATTTTTCTACCACTTATAATATCACAAGATCCGGTCAAAGGACAGAAGAAGCGTTCTGCCTTTTCGCAGAGCGCTTCTCTTCAAAATATTTAATCATGATTTGTTAAGTCGTAATTATACCTATAAGTATTTCTTGAGGTCATCAACCTTGTTGAGAGCTTCCCACGGAAGATCAAGATCGTTACGTCCGAAGTGCCCGTATGCAGCCGTCTGCTTGTAGATGGGTCTCCTCAGATCAAGCATCTTGATTATACCTGCGGGACGAAGGTCGAAGTTCTCCCTTACGATCTCAACGAGCCTGTCATCCGAAAGCTTGCCTGTTCCGAAGGTATCGATCATGATGGATGTGGGCTGGGCTACTCCGATGGCATATGAAAGCTGGATCTCACACTTGTCCGCAAGGCCTGCTGCCACGATATTCTTGGCAACATATCTTGCGGCATAAGCTGCCGAACGGTCAACCTTGGTGCAGTCCTTACCTGAGAAGGCACCGCCGCCGTGACGCGCATATCCGCCATAGGTATCTACTATTATCTTACGTCCGGTAAGACCTGCATCACCGTGAGGTCCCCCGATAACGAAACGGCCTGTGGGATTAATGAAGAACTTGGTCTTGTCATCTATGAGTTCCTTAGGAAGCACGGGATCGAACACGTACTTCTTAATATCCTCATGTATCTGTTCCTGGGTTACATTTTCATCATGCTGGGTCGAGAGTACAACAGCTTCGAGCCTTAAGGGCTTACCGTTCTCATCATACTCAACCGATACCTGACTCTTACCATCGGGCCTTAAATACTTAAGGGTTCCGTCCTTGCGGACATCGGTAAGTCTCTTGGCAAGCTTATGGGCAAGTGAGATGGGATAAGGCATGTATTCCTCGGTCTCGTTGGTGGCATAACCGAACATCATACCCTG
>DFKQ01000006.1:0-14189 GCA_002373875.1 Lachnospiraceae bacterium UBA3641 | reverse complement strand
ACATCATACCCTGATCGCCGGCACCCGTATCGAGGTCATCCTTAAGTGAACCCTCTTTGGCTTCAAGGGCCTTGTCAACACCCATGGCTATATCTGCCGACTGCTCATCTATGGCAACAAAAACAGCACAGGTATTACCGTCAAAACCGTACTCTGACTTGGTATAACCGATCTCCTTGACGGTATCGCGTACCACCTTCTGCATGTCAACATAGGCATTGGTGGTTATCTCACCGGTTATAAGTACAAATCCTGTACAGCATGCGGTCTCACATGCAACACGACTCATGGGATCCTGCTCCATGCAGGCATCAAGAATGGCATCTGATATGGCATCACACACCTTGTCGGGATGACCTTCAGTTACCGATTCCGAAGTAAATAAATATTTCTCCATCTGTTCTCCTTTCTTCGCTCTTTAGAGCTAAAAAGGGTCCGCCTTATAAGCGGACCCGACTCAAACCTCATCAAATCCTCTTATTGCTCGATTGCTCGCTCAGGTTGGCACCTTCCTTACGGGGTTGCCGTGGCTTCACAGATCCTATGTATCTCCACCACTCTGAATAAGAGATTCTTAACAATATTAGATTATCTGATCAGATTAAGGATACTATTCCTTCACCTATAAGTCAAGCATGAAAAGATTTATTATCTGTTATCAGCGTAATAGTTGATCAGACAACCCTTAAGGATTATCTCCCTCTCATCATCCGTAAGGTCGCCAAGCTTTACCGTAAATTCCTTAAGCTCATCTCCTACAACGTATCCCTTTATCTCTTCAGCCTTATCCTCTACAGCAGAACGGATACCCGGGAAGAAGAGATAATCCTTATTCTTAAAGGGAAGCTCGCCCTCCTTAATAAGGAAAGGAAGCATACCCCAGTTGATAAGGTTAGAGCGGTATCTCTTGGTGGCATATTCATTGGCTATATTCGCCCATCCTCCGAGCACCTTCTGACAGGATGCCGCCTGCTCACGGGCCGAACCGTCACCGGGCTTGACCGCAAATATGGTACTTCCGAAGCCTGTGTTATCCTTACTTGCATCAGGGAACTTCTTCTTGATATTCCCCATGACTCCCTTAATATCCCCGTTAGCCTCACAGGGGTGTCCGCCGCTTATCCTTGCATCCTCTGCTTTCTTGATCTCCTTGGCAAGACCCACGTAATTAGGATCCTTCCTTGATAGGGTAAACTCAGCAAGTCCGAGGGGATTGGACCTGAAGGATGATGTCTCACCGGAAGGGATAAGCTCATCCGTTGTGGTAACGGGATCGTGTATCTCGGATACACACCGAAGTACCAGGTTTTCCGGTAATGCACTCATCTTCGGCCAGTCCTTGATATTGGGACCGAACTTTATCTCCACATCGGGATCTGCCACACCCTTTGAGTCGAATACACGGTTCTCGTATATTGTCTTATCAAAATGATACTTATATTTCTTAAGGGTACCCTCTTCGATAAACCTGTCAGCTCCGGTAAGGTAGCCCTTGTTGGCTGCCGTTGCAGCTATCGAGCGGGCATCCATGAGGGCAACGGATGATATCTGGCCGTTCTGGAGCTTAGATCCCTCACGGTTAGGGAAGTTACGGGTTGAATGCCTTATGGAGAAGGCATTGTTGGCGGGAGTATCACCTGCTCCGAAGCAGGGGCCGCAAAAGGCCGTCTTAAGTACTGCTCCGGTCTCCATTATCTTAGCCGCACAGCCGTTCCTTATAAGTTCCATGTAAACGGGCATTGAAGCCGGATATACGCTTAAGGTGAACTCATCGGATCCTATGCTGGCTCCGTCAAGGATATCGGCTGCAGCACATATATTCTCAAAGCCGCCGCCGGCACAACCGGCGATTATTCCCTGATCCACATAGAGCTTACCGTCCCTTACCTTATTCTTAAGTGTGTATTCAACCTGACCGTCAAGGCTGACAAGTGCCTTCTTCTCAACATCATCAAGGATATCAAGGAGGTTAGCGTTAAGCTCATCTATAGTATATGTATTGCTGGGATGGAAGGGCATTGCTATCATGGGCTTAACCATCGATAAATCGATCTCGATAAGGCCGTCGTAATAAGCCACATCACCGGGATTAAGCTCCTTATACTCTTCCTTCCTTCCGTGTATCTCGTAGAATTCCTCTATCTGCTCATCGGTCCTCCAGATGGATGAAAGACACGTGGTCTCGGTTGTCATTACATCAACGCCTATCCTGAAGTCAGCGCTCAGTGATGATACTCCGGGTCCTACGAATTCCATTACCTTATTCTTGACATATCCGTTCTTGAATACCGCACCTATTATGGCAAGAGCCACATCCTGAGGGCCTACACCGGGATTCGGAGCTCCCGTAAGGTATACCGCAACGACACCCGGCCTGTCTATATCATAAGTCCTTAAAAGGAGCTGCTTAACAAGCTCGGGGCCACCCTCACCCACGGCCATGGTTCCCAGGGCTCCGTATCTTGTATGTGAATCGGAACCAAGGATCATCTTCCCGCAGCCTGCAAGCATCTCACGGGCAAACTGGTGGATGACTGCCTGATGAGGCGGAACATATACTCCACCGTACTTCTTGGCACATGTCAGACCAAACATGTGGTCATCTTCATTTATGGTACCGCCTACCGCGCACAGAGAGTTATGGCAGTTGGTAAGTACATAGGGCATGGGGAACTTCTCAAGGCCCGAAGCACGGGCTGTCTGTATGATACCCACAAAGGTGATATCATGGGATGTAAGCTTATCGAACCTTATCTTAAGCTTATCCATGTTGTCCGAGGTATTATGCTCCTTTAGAATGCCGTAGGCAATGGTATTCTTTATTGCTTCTTCCTTATCCGCCTGCCTTCCGGCTGCCTCGGCCACCTTAGCCCCGGCATTGTCCTTATCGGGAATGATCTTCTCACCATTAATAAGATAAACACCGCCGTCTTCTAACCTTAACATGAATGTCCTCCTGTATTATTTATACTGAAACCGAATTATATGTATCATTTTTTATATCCAGTGGATCCTCGATCGTCAAATGATGCCTTACGGGAAGAAGGGCATGTAAGAGTGCCGATCCAAGGATCATGCATGAGATAACCTCTCCTGCTCCTACCGTGAGCATCTGTAAGGGAATCCCCCCGGGGATATTATAAACATATGTGAGTATAAAAGGGATAATAAGGCAATTGGATACAACCGGCGGAATGGTAACAAGGAACCTGTTCTTTCTTAAATACCATGACCCCACCGCACCGAGAAGGGTTGCCAGTGAACCAAAGATCACGTCGGGAAGCATACATCCCGTGATCAGGTTGCTTAAGAGGCATCCGATCGCCAATCCCGGTATTGCTGCCGGCGTGAAAAATGGCAGTATGGTCATAGCCTCCGAAAACCTTACCTGGATCATCCCGCTCGCAAGATTAAAACCGGCTGCGACTACAGTAAGTACAGTGTAAACAGCGGCGATAACAGCCGCCTGTGCGATAAATAAAACCTTCTTATTCATTTGATCCTCCTTTAGGATTTTAATAATACCGGATGGGAAGGAGCTAACATCCGTTTGCAACTTTGCAAGTATAGCATATTAAAATCAATAATTCAATTATATTTACCTCATTGACTTTTATCATGAATATTTTTATACTGAAAGTGTGATTTTTTCGTCAAATGTGACTATAAAAGCGTTAAACGGACAGGCTATTTTATGAAACGTGTTAGAACATCCGAACTTCTCCCGGGAATGACTACTGCCGAGGATGTATATTCGTATAACAACCAGATGATAGTACCGAATAATACGGTGCTGACGGACAAGATGATAACCCGGCTTGAGTTCTACTCTGTTCTTGCCGTAAGGGTCAAGGATGATGTCCCTCCCGTACAGGAAGAAGTGAGTCCATTCGATCTTCCTTCATATTCCGAAAGGATCAAGGCCAGTAAGGAATTCAAGGAATTCGAGAAGACCTTTATCGCGACCACCGAAGAATTCAAGCAGAACCTAAGGTCAATCGTGGACGAAAGGGCTCCGATCAATACGGAGGAGCTCTTCGACCATATCTCAAGCCTCATGGCAACCCAGTCAACAAGTGTATCCATCTTCGACATGCTCCATAACATGAGGCAGTATGATGACCTGACTTATGCCCATTCCATAAACGTAGGGCTTATCTGCAATGTATTTGCCAAGTGGTTAAAGCTCCCGCCCTCTGAGGTAGAGAAGCTCACCCTGTGCGGACTTCTTCATGATATCGGCAAGCTTGTGGTTCCTGACAATATCATCCGCAAGCCTGACAAGCTTACACCCAACGAATACAATATAGTAAAAACTCATACTCTTCAGGGCTACAACATCCTGAAGAATTACGACAATATCAATAACGATATCAGGGAAGCAGCCCTTATGCACCATGAAAGGTGTGACGGAACAGGTTATCCTCTGGGGCTTACGGGTGACAAGATCAACAAGTATGCCAAGATAGTTGCCATTGCCGATGTATATGATGCCATGACGGCTGCACGCGTTTACAGGGGGCCCTTGTGTCCATTCAAGGTTATCGGTATTTTTGAGTCGGAGGGACTCAATAAATACGACAGTAAGTTCATCCTGGTCTTCCTTGAACATATTGCGAGCACCTATATAAAGAACCGTGTACGGCTTAATAACGGCATGGAGGGTGAAGTCGTCTTCATGAACAAGACAGCCCTGTCAAGGCCCATGATCCAATGCAGGAACCGCTTTGTCGATCTGTCCAAGGAACCTGATATCTACATCGAAACCTTCGTTTAAAAAGCCATCGGATCCACCGATGGCTTTTTACCTTCTTAAAAATAATGCCTTCAGGGAACAGTTACCGGATATGCTTCCCCATCTATCTTCACGTTCCTTACACTGTCGTCGGCACTGAAGATATCCTCATCAACATACTCATACTTATCGGGAGTTATCCCGTTCCTCAGATTCTTTATGATCTTTTCAACCCTGGGACCATGCAGGGGATTGCATTCCCCGATGCAGGATATCTGTCCCTTTCTTACAGCCTCCACAGCCTGATCACTCGATCCGTCAAAGGCAAGGACCATTATCTCGCCGTGCCTTATATCGCTTCCTACGGTCTTACCCTCCGCTTCTATCGCCTCTATGGCACCAAAGGCTTCGTTGTCATTCTCACAATAGACAACGTTTATATTGTCATACTGGCGTAAAAACCTTGACATTACCTCCCTGCCCTTAGCCTGAGTGAAGTCACCCGACCGCTCATCAAGAAGATTCCAACCGTATTCATTGACTGCCGCCCGAAGTGACTTGGTCCTGCCAAGCTCCGCAGATGCGCCTTCGGTTCCCTTGATATTTACTATATTTATATTACTTGGATTGATATGATTGGCCTTGCAATACTCGTTAAGCCATTCACACACCTTCCTGCCCTCCAGTTCAAAATCAGACCCGACCCAGCAGGTAAAGAGATCCCGGGCCTCGTCATTAACCATCCTGTCAACCAGTATAACCGGAATATCCGCATCCCTGGCCTCGGTAAGGACCGTGTTCCAGCCGTCCTCGATAACAGGGGCAAGTACTATATAGTCAACTTCCTTCTGTATGAAGGTACGTATGGCGGTTATCTGATTCTGCTGTTTCTGCTGGCCGTCATCATATATGAGGTCATAGCCGTTCTCGGGTGAGAAGGTCTGCTTCATGGACTCTGTATTGATATTCCTCCAATCGGATTCGGCACCGACCTGAGAAAAGCCGACAGTGATAAGACTCTTTTCGGGCACAGCCTCGCCCGGCTTATTTACAGCAGAATTACCGGGTGCATTGCCGCACCCGGTAAAAATAATCGAAAATACCGTTAATACTGTTATCAATAATGACCTTCTCATAGGTGCTATTATACTAAATAATTGCATTTCTGTACATATCAGTGTATCTTCTTGCTTCGTATTGCCGCAAATATACTCTGTATTACTATGAACAGGAAGAGCAGTGCCGCCGTCAGGATATTAGGCCAGGAACTGGCCAGCTTACCGTTGGTCTTGACTATCGAAGAGATGGTTCCGTTAATGAGAACGCCGAAGAAGGAACCAAGCACATTACCTACACCACCTGTAAGGAGAGTACCGCCGATAACCGCCGATGATATGGCATCCATCTCAAGGCCAAGAGCCTGCTGAACGGAACCTGACATCGTATTAAGTGAAAAACATATTCCGCCTATGGAACACAGGAAGGAGGATAACACATAAGCCTTCAGCTTGACTGACTTTACATTAAGACCCATCATTGCCGCCGACTGCTCATTACCGCCTACCGCATAAAGACTTCTTCCGAATTTTGTATGCCTTAACATGATGAAAATTATGATCAGAACGATAAGGGCAATGACAACATTTATACGGATATAGGGAGCATTGTACACACCCTTGTTATTTACATATCCGCCAAAGGGAAGCTTGATCTTATAATTGGCCCAGGCGTAGTAAAGAGGCGATGTGTCCTTGGTTATTGAAACCTGATCGGTTGATATGACAGCCGTCATACCTCTTGTAAAGAACATACCCGCCATGGATACGATAAAGGGCTGGATGTTAAGGTAACCTACGAAAAATCCCTGCATAAGGCCGAATACAAGACCTGTCAGGATAACAAGAAGTACCATCACAGGTGCCGGTATCCCACTGTTTATTCCAACCGCAAGCATCATACAGTCCATGGCAACAAGTCCGCCCACCGAAATATCGATGCCTGCAGTAAGCATTACACAGGTCATGCCCGAAGCAATACATATGAGTCCCGCATTTGTGATAAGTATGTTAAGGAAAGTCTGTAAATGAGTAAATCCCTTCTTACTGTAGAGGATACATCCTAACATATATAACACTATAAAGAGTACTATGGTAATAAGAAGAAGTATGGTGTGGCTGTTTAAGTTAAGTTTTTTGCTTTTCATTTATGCCACCCCCTTTGATGTTTTGCTTAATTTTCTCTTTCTTACAAATGCCTTAACGGGCGGTGCCTGTATAGCTACTATTATTATGACTATTATAGCCTTGAACACAGGTGCCTGGTTGGTTGAAACACCCAGTGCGTACAGGGTAGTGGTTATGGCCTGTATGGTATAAGCACCGATTATGGAACCTGCAAGTGAGAACTTACCGCCGCCAAGTGAATTACCGCCAAGGGCAACCGCAAGGATGGCATCCATTTCAAGATACAGACCTATGTTATTGGAATCGGCGGATGTGATCCTTGAGGAAGCAACAATACCGGCGATACCTGCAAAGAGTCCGCATACGATATATGCAAGATGTATGATCATCTTGGAATTAAGGCCTGCGATACGCGAAGCCCTTGAATTGATACCAACCGACTGGATATACATTCCGAGAGCTGTCTTTTTTAAGATCAATGACAGGATGGCAATGCATATGGCAGTTATTATGATAGGTGTGGGAATCGGTCCCATGAAGCTTCCAAAGAAACCGAAGCTGTCATTCCTGACATAAACTATAAGGTCGTTACACAGAAGCAGTCCGATCGCACGTGCTGCCGAATACAGTATAAGGGTCGCGACCATGGGCTGGATGTTGAACCTTGCAACCAGCAGTCCGTTGAAGGCTCCGCATACACATCCCATAAGGATAGCCGCAAGAAGGCCTACGATAAGGGGAACCGCAAGTTCATTGGTTGATGATACACCGTAGCCTGCAAGGAGCATACAACAGAAGGATGCCGAAAGACTCATTACCGAGCCAACCGATATATCCGTTCCGGCTGAAGCCGATACAACCAGGGTCATACCAAGGGCAAGCAGGGCTGCCTCAGAACCCCTGTTTAAGATATCTATGATCCTGCCGTAGAGAATGGTTCCGTTTCCGGTGGTCTGCTGCAGGGTTATCTTAAAGAATGAAAAGGCACCGACGCCTGTAGCCGCATCATGTATTATGTTTATGGCCATTACCAGAATCATCGCCACAACAGGTAACAGGAGCTGTGACTTTTTGATCTTTTTCCACATTAATTCCACATTCATTATTTGTTGTCACCTCCCGCTATCGATTTCATTACACGTTCTTCCGTAAGGTCACCGTCAAGTTCATCAACCTTCTCCCCGTCTCTCATGATTATCATGCGGGAACAGGTACGAAGCATCTCCGATATCTCGGAAGAGATGAACATAATGGATTTACCTTCCCTGGCAAGTTCAAGTACCAGCTTCTGGATCTCGGTCTTGGTACCTACATCGATACCTCTTGTAGGCTCATCAAGGATAAGGAAATCAGGATTGGTTGCCAGCCAGCGGGCAAGTATTACCTTCTGCTGGTTACCTCCTGAGAGCTGCTTTACAAGCGTCTCACGGCTGGGTGTCTTTATTGAGAGAAGCTCGATATATTTGTCAGCAAGCTCATTTTGCTGCTGTCTGGTCATGAGCTTGAACATTCCGTTCTTACTCTGGAGGGCAAGTATGATGTTCTCCCTTATAGAAAGATCATCTATGATACCTTCCGCCTTACGGTCATCGGGGAGCATTCCCATACCGAGATTCATCGCATCTATCGGCTGGTTTATCTTAACTTCCTGGTCTTTAACCTTTAAGGTACCGGAATTAGCCTTGTCGGCACCGTATATGGAGCGTGCCAGTTCGCTTCGTCCGCTTCCCAACAGGCCGCCGACACCGATAACTTCACCCTTATGTATATCAAGATCGAAAGGCTTAACCGTTCCGGTGTGGCCCAGTCCCCTTGCCGATATTATAAGCTCATCACTTACTGTATTGCTTTCATCCGATTTGATCGACTTAAGATCATCGAAATCCTTACCCATCATGGCTGCCACAAGCTTAAGTCTGGGAAGGTCAACTATCGGATACTCACCAACCAGTCTTCCGTTACGAAGAACCGTTATCCTGTCGCAGACCGCATAAACCTGCTCCAGGAAATGGGTAACAAATATAATACCTACGCCCTTGCTCTTAAGCATCCGCATAACGTTGAAGAGTTTCTCAACCTCTTCGTCATCGAGAGATGATGTAGGCTCATCAAGGATAAGCACCTTACAGTCCATATCAACCGCACGTGCGATAGCTACCATCTGCTGAATGGCCAGTGAATAATTCTCAAGGTTCCTCTGAACGTCAACGGCTATACCCAGCTCATCCATTATCTTCTGAGCCCTTTCCGTATATGCCTTACGGTCTATGGTCCCGAACTTGGTAAGAGGTTCCCTTCCTATGAAGAGATTCTCGGCAACCGATAAGTTGGGACATAAGTTTACTTCCTGGTATACGGTTGAGATCCCTACCTCTTGTGCATCCTTGGTGGAATGATTGCGTACAGGTTCCGCAATACCGTCCACGTGGATCTCACCCTCTTCAAAATCATTTATACCGGTAAGACACTTTATCAGTGTTGATTTTCCCGCTCCGTTCTCGCCCATTAATGCATGAATCTCTCCCTTTCTTAGGGTAAAGTCAACATGGTCGAGTGCAACTACGCCGGGAAAGGTCATTGAAATCTGTCTCGCAGTCAGAACTACATTATCTTCCACGATCGCTTCCTCCGTTATTTGTCATAAGTGGTACCGCTTGCGGTGGATTCCTTATGACTGTCCTATTCCATAAGCCTTTTCTTACTGTTCTTTGTTAAAAAGGGGAGGGAGTAAGAAACTCCCTCCCCATATGTTACATAATATTTTTGTTGATAAGTGTATTTTAGTACTGAGCTTCGATAACAGCGTCTGTTACTTCTGTCATGGTCTGAGCGTTTCCGTCAACCGAGAATTCTACGATCTGATCCTTAAGTGCATACCAGTTATCGGGAACAAGGATTTCCTTCTCGGGAGTTCCGCCTGACTGAAGGGTCTGGATAACCTTCTCAACAGTGGGAGCTGCAAGAGGATTACACTCGAAGTCAGCTGTGATCTTGCCGGCCTGAACTTCCTTAAGACCTGCTGTACAAGCATCGTAAGAGATAAGGATCACATCGTTGCCGGGACCATACTTAACGCCTGCGTTGTCCATAGCTGTCATAGCACCGAATGCCTCGTTATCGTTCTCACATATTACTACGTTGAACTTGCCTGCGTATGACTTACAGAATGACTCCATAACTTCCTGTCCGCCTGCCTCGGTGAAGTCACCGGTCTGAGCATCAAGCTCGTTCCAACCTTCAGCCTTAGCGATCTCTCTGAAGCCGTCGGTACGTCCGATCTGAGCTGATGAACCTGTGGTACCCTGGATGATGAGGTAGTTGATCTCGCTGATGCCCTGCTTAGCTGCGTAAGCCTTGAGCCACTCGCCTGCTGCCTTACCTTCTGTAAGGAAGTCAGAACCAACCCATGATACATACTTGTCAGAGTCATCAATTGTACGGTCGATAACGATTACAGGGATACCTGCGTCTTCACACTCGGTAAGAACCGTATCCCAACCTGTTGCTACGATAGGGTCGATGATGATGTAATCAACATCCTGCTCGATGAAAGATCTTACTGCTTCAAGCTGTGCTGCTGAATCATTGTCGCAGTCTACAAAGCTTAAGTTGTAACCGTTAGCCTCTGAGAAAACGTCCTGACATGACTTTGTTGAAGCTGTACGCCAATCTGACTCATGTCCAACCTGTGCAAAACCTACGTTGATAAGCTCGCCTGAAGCTGCCTCTTCTGCGGGTGCTTCTTCTTCTTCTGCGGGTGCTTCTTCCTCAGCCGGAGCCTCTTCCTCAGCCGGAGCTTCTTCCTCAGCGGGAGCTTCTGCTGCAGGTGCTGCCTCTGCTGCGGGAGCAGGTGCTGCTGCCTGGCCGCCGCAAGCTGCGAGTGCCAGTGCCATTGTTGATGCAAGAATTAATGCCAATGCTTTCTTTTTCATAACTCTCTCTCCTATAAATTTGATTACACAAAGGCCTATTCCTTTGATGATTACATCTTATGACGGCTTTTATGAATAATAAATGAAGAAAAATCAGCAGATGTTATTTTTTTTTATCAATTGTGAATAAAAAGTTAACTTTCTTACTCTTTTGTATGAATATTTTAAGAAGAGTCATTTTGAAACAAGTGAAGAATCTTCAAGACAGGGGAAGAAGAATGGTGACCGTGGTACCCTCCCCGTAAACAGAATCGATATGGATACCGTATCTTGTTCCGAACATGAGCTTAATACGTTCATTAACATTGGAGAGGCCGAAGACATCACCCTTATCCTCCGCATTTTTGAACAGATCCGGATCGTTCATCTTTTCGCTTACCTTCTCAAGCCTATCCTGTGTCATTCCCATACCGTTATCTTCTATATATATGTAGATACAGTTATTTTCGGACTTTCCCGTAATGGTTATCCTGCCCCTTCCTCTCTTATTCTTAATACCGTGATAGAGAGCATTCTCAACAAGGGGTTGAAGGGTTATCTTGGGAACCGGTGAATCATATACTTCCTGTGGAACATCAATGGAATAATCAAGTATATCCTGATATCTTACCTGCTGGATCTCAAGATAGCTTCTGACATGATCAATTTCATCCTTTACGGTCACCTGATCCTTGCCCTGTCCGAGACTTGCCCTGAAGAATTTGGAGAGACTCCCTACCATGCTGACAACTCTGGCTTGGTCTCCGGCCTCTGCAAGCCAGACGATCGTATCAAGTGTATTATATAAAAAATGCGGATTTATCTGACTCTGTAAAAGCTCAAGCTCAGCTCTTCTTAAGCTCTCCTGCTCGGTCCTTACCTGGTCGAGCAGGCGGCTTATACGGTCTATCATCTCATTAAAGGATTCACTTAAGACAGCTATCTCCGATGATCCGGTATCTATACCCGCACGGACAGAAAGGTCGCCGCGTGCAACCTTTTCGGTAGCCTTTGACAGTTCCCTCACGGGTCTTGTTATGGACTGGGATATATAATAGGAAATAAAAACAACCAGCAGACCAACGGCAATGGCCGCAATGAAGATGTAGGAAAACATGGTCGTATAGAATTCGTTGATATGGGCTCTTGCCTGTCTCAGATCCTGAAGCTCATAATAGATGAACTGGAGTATGGTCTCACGAACAAGATATGTGACTATCTGGACATCGTTTTCCCATATCTCTATGTTTTCTTCGTACTTATTCCCATCCTTTAAGTTCTGTTCAATACGGGACGCATAGGTATTAAGATTCCTTAAGTATTTTCTTGCATCATCAAGCCTTGCCGCATTTTCGGGATTTATGTTCTCGCTCTCCGAAAGCTCATCAACAACTGCCGTTGCCTCCGTAAGCATTTTGTCAAGATCAGACTCTGCAAATGATTTTGATTCAACGATCACAAGATATATCTCGTAATCGAAGTCCTTCTTGAAATCAAGGGAAAACTGGCTGGCCCTGTCAACATCGTCGATAAGCTCATCATACCGCTTGTTCTGGACAGACAGGGTGTAGAGCATGATACCCATGAAGGTAACGACAGGAATAAGGATAATGATATATGACATCCTTATCCTGTTAGCCAGTGATGTATTCTCATATAATGACCGAAGCCATTTCATCAGAGCTGGTCCTCCTTAACATGGCCGGTATTTCTGTACTGGGTAGGGGTCATACCCTGAGTTTTCTTAAAGAGATATGAAAAATAATGGGGATCCTTGTAGCCCACCTCTACACTTATATCGACGCTTCTCTTGCCGGTACAGCGCAGCAGTTCCTTGGCCTTGTCCATCCTGTAATCGGTAAGATATTTGATGAAGGTCTCCCCTGTCTGGGCCGAAAAGATCATGCTTAAATGGTTGGGCGAGAAGTTGACCCTGCTGGCAAGAGTATTGAGCGATAAGCTCTCATCTCCGTAATGCTCATCAATATACGACCTTACTTCATCGATAATGTCACCGTATCTGTTTGATGCCTGATTATCGCGAAGACTGACTGCCGTATTTATTATCTTTAATATATAGGCCCTTGTCCTTTCGGCATCGGATACATCGCCTGCTGCCGCATCAAAGGGACTTATCTCACTTCTTTCAAGTCCCCGTTCCTTAAGAAAGGCAGAAACCGCAAAATAAACATCGGTAGCGATATACTGGCGGAACATCGTTGAATTAAGAGCGTTTTCTCCAAGGCCCGTCAGGAATTCTTCCACGAAATAGACTGTTTCCTGTTCGGTTCCCTTTTTAAGGAATTCACTTATCCTGCTCCTGTCAAGAGATGAAGGATCGACACTGCTTAAGTTGAATTTCTCGGATGCCGCATAGGTACTTTCACTGATGGTGTCGGCATAGTCAAATATCCTGCTTGTATCGGTCATGTACCTGTGGGCATAGGCGTGCGATGCCTTTTCATAGGATTCGTGGACCTGGGTTAATCTGCTCACGCTTACACCGATACCGCCGAAGTAATTGACATAGTCGTATTCGGCCATAACGGCAAGAAGCTTATCAATGGTATCCTTTATCAGGGAATCCAGTTGATCGGGTGATTCTGCCTTAAAGAGGATGGCCTTACCCTCTATGGAATGATCGAATATCAGTGCACCGGCTCCTTCAAAGACCTCCTGCAGCCTCTTATATATCTCAACAACGCTTGTCGAATATTCATCCTCTTCATGGTGGGTTGATATGGCCTTAAAGAGAAACACATTGTAGGCACCGGCCGATATATCTACAGACAGCCTGTCCGCAAGCTCTAGTATCTCACCGGCGCTTGAATTACCTTCAACCATCCGCTTGAAGAGCTCCGTCCTCTCCTTAAGGGAATTCTCGGCCATCTCACGCGCGTATTTTTCTTTAAGCTCCCTTTCCTGCTTGTTTTTTTCAACCTTGACAGCAAGCTTGTCAAGCTCTCCAATGAGCTCATCCCCGCTTATGGGCTTGTTAAGGTAATGGGCCACCCCTATGGCTATCGCCTCTTTTGCGTAATCAAATTCAGCATAACCTGAAAGGATTATGATCTCCATCCACGGGAATTCCTTTTTGATAAGGCGGGAAAGCTCAAGTCCGTCCATAAAGGGCATCTTAATGTCGGTTATCACTATATCCGGCTTAAGCTTCTGTATCAGGGGAAGAGCCAATTCCCCATCCGAAGCCTCACCCACGAATTCATATCCGTGTGAGAGCCAGTCAATATTGTTCTTTATACCTTCCCTTACCACATATTCATCTTCAGCTAGAAAAATCTTAAGCATCATTATCTCCGTCGGTAACTATAGTAAACGAAATAAATAATTTCGTTTACTATA
>DFKQ01000045.1 GCA_002373875.1 Lachnospiraceae bacterium UBA3641 | reverse complement strand
CACAACGGATGCCGTCCGCCTAAGCGCAGAAGAGTCTAATGGAAGATAAGTTTGATATTAAGGAGGAAATAACAGATGGCAGTCGATAGAGTTCCTGTACTTAAGAGATGCAGATCGCTCGGTTTGGAGCCCATGTATCTTGGTATTGATAAAAAGTCAAAGAGAACATTAACAAGATCAAACAGGAAGATGAGTGAATACGCTCTTCAGCTTCGTGAGAAGCAGAAGGCAAAGTTTATCTATGGTGTTCTTGAGAAGCCTTTCAGGAATTATTATAAGAAGGCAGACCGCATGAAGGGTATGACAGGTTCCAACCTGATGATCCTTCTTGAGAGAAGGCTTGACAACGTAATTTTCCGTATGGCATTCGCAAGGACCAGGAGAGAAGCAAGACAGATAGTAGATCATAAGCAGGTTCTGGTAAACGGTAAGTGTATCAACATTCCTTCTTACCTTATCAAGGCAGGTGATGTGATCGAGATCAAGGAAAAATGCAAAGGATCGCAGAGATATAAGGATATTCTTGAGGTAACAGGCGGAAGGCTGGTTCCCGCATGGCTTGATGTTGACCAGGAGAATCTTAAGGGTGAGGTGAAGTCACTTCCTACACGCGAGGAAATAGATGTTCCTGTAGACGAGATGCTTATTGTCGAGTTGTATTCAAAATAAACCCTACAGGTTTATTTTAAGTTTGCACAGCTCACCGGATTTGCCGGTGAACTATCAGAGTAGACCTATTAACTTATATCCACAAGGGAGGTACTTTGCAGTGTTTGATTTTGAAAGACCGGGTATTGAGATTGTTGAGATCTCAGAAGACAAGAAGTACGGTAAGTTCGTAGTAGAGCCTCTGGAGAGAGGATATGGTACAACCCTCGGTAATTCATTAAGAAGGATCATGCTTTCGTCTTTACCGGGAGCAGCAGTAAGTCAGATAAAGATAGACGGTGTTCTTCATGAGTTCTCGTCAATCCCCGGTGTAAAGGAGGATGTTGCCGAGATAATCATGAACATCAAGAGCCTTGCGATTAAGAACAACAGCTCGGGTAACGAGCCCAAGACGGCGATCATTGATTTTGAGGGCGAGGGAGTTATCACGGCAGCTGACATTCAGGTTGATCAGGATATCGAGATAATGAATCCCGAGCTTCCCATAGCGACCTTGAACGGCGGTTCCGATTCCAAGCTGTATATGGAACTTACAATAACCAAGGGTCGAGGATATCAGGGTGCTGACAAGAATAAGGGTGATGATCTTCCCATTGGTGTTATAGCGGTTGATTCCATTTATACACCTGTTGAACGTGTAAACCTTACGGTTGAGAACACGCGTGTCGGTCAGATAACCGATTACGATAAGTTATCACTGGATGTATTTACCAACGGTACTCTTGGTCCGGATGAGGCGGTAAGCCTTGCGGCCAAGGTGCTCAGTGAGCACTTATCACTCTTCATCGATCTTTCGGAGGTTGCGGCATCTGCTGATGTTATGGCCGATAAGGAGACAGATGATAAGGACAAGGTGCTTGATATGAACATCGATGAGCTTGAATTATCGGTTCGTTCATACAATTGCCTGAAGCGCGCAGGTATAAATACTGTGGGTGAACTTACCAATAAGACGAGTGAGGATATGATGAAGGTACGTAATCTTGGTCGTAAGTCACTTGAAGAGGTTCTCGCCAAGCTTAAGGAATTAGGCCTGCAGCTTAATGTAGGTGATGAATAATAATATATAATGCCAAGTCAGTAAATCCACAGGGTATGACAAGGTGTAAGTAACTGCAAATAGTCAGACAGTAAGACCAAAAGGCGTGTTTGACGTGATCGTGCGAATGTACAGGAGGAAGAAATGGCTAAGTACAGAAAGTTATCAAGAACATCAAGCCAGAGGAAGGCGCTGTTAAGGAACCAGGTTACAAATCTTATCTATCATGGTAAGATCCGTACAACCGAGGCTAAGGCCAAGGAGATACAAAAAATCGTTGAAGGTATCATCGCTCTTGCCGTTAAGGAGAGGGATAACTACGAAACAGTTACCGTTCAGGCCAAGGTTCCCTTAAAGGATAAGGATGGTAAGAGGGTAAAGGAGGTTGTTGACGGTAAGAAGGTTGCCAAGTTCGAGACCGTCAGCAAGGAGATCAAGAAGGATAAGCCTTCAAGGCTTCATGCAAGAAGGCAGATGCTAAAGGTTCTTTATCCCATTACCGAAGTGCCTGCCGAGAACGCAGGTAAGAAGAGAAACACTAAGAAGGTGGATCTCGTTGCCAAGCTGTTTGATGAGATCGCTCCCAAGTACGAGAACCGTAAGGGTGGTTATACAAGGATCATCAAGATCGGTGAACGTAAGGGTGATGCAGCTATGGAAGTATTCATTGAGCTTGTATAAAACTTAATTACATGAAGGAGACAGGGGACGGTTCTCTGTCTCCTTTTTGTTTATCATAAAAAGTATAGTTTTGAAGGAGACAGAGAACCGTCCCCTGTCTCCTCTTGCGGCTTCTTTGATTATGAGATATAGTATTAGCTATGAGTTTGATCAAGACAGATAAAGTTACATATGAATATATAAGGCGTGATAAGGACGGGGCAGTTGAAGGTGTCAACAAGGCAGTCGATAATGTTGACATGAGCGTGGAACAGGGACAGTTTATTGCTATCCTGGGACACAACGGATCGGGTAAGTCAACCCTTGCCAAGCATTTTAATGCGCTTCTTCATCCGGTAGAGGGTACTGTTTTCGTTGACGGTATGGATACAAGGGCGGAAGAGCACATCTGGGATATAAGACAGACGGCCGGAATGGTATTCCAGAATCCCGATAACCAGATCATAGGAACGGTGGTTGAAGAGGATGTTGCTTTCGGGCCCGAAAACATGGGTGTTCCAAGCCGTGAGATATGGGAGAGGGTGCAAAAGAGCTTAAAGAGTGTTGATATGTACACCTACAGGAAGCATTCACCTTCAAGGCTTTCCGGCGGCCAGAAGCAGCGGATAGCCATTGCGGGAGTTCTCGCCATGCAGCCCAAATGTATAGTCCTTGATGAACCTACGGCAATGCTTGATCCTGTCGGGCGCAGGGAAGTTATAAATGCTGTCCTTGAGCTTAATAAGAAGGAAGGCATTACCGTGATTCTGATCACACATTATATGGAAGAAGTTATTAAGGCAGATAGGGTCTTTGTAATGGATAAAGGCAGGGTGGTCATGTCCGGGTCGCCGAGGGAAGTATTCTCAAGGGTTAGTGAGATCACCGAAATAGGATTGTCCGTACCGCAGGTGACTTTGCTTGCACAAGAGCTTAAGAAGAAGGGTGTAAAGCTCCCGGATGGCTTATTAACCTGTGAAGAACTGGTAGGAGAGATATGTCGATCATTGCGGATCATTTAAGTTATATATATTCGGCCGGAACCGCCTACGAAGTGAAGGCGCTTAATGATGTGTCCTTCAAGATCGAGGACGGTGAATATGTGGGACTTTTGGGTCACACGGGCTCCGGCAAGTCAACCCTGGTCCAGGTCCTTGACGGCCTTCTTAAGGCATCGGAAGGAACAGTATATGTGGACGGGGAGGATATATTCGATAAGGACTATCCGTTAAAGTCATTAAGGAGCAAGGTGGGTATTGTTTTCCAGTATCCCGAATACCAGCTCTTTGAAGCGGATGTTTTTTCCGATGTATGCTTCGGGCCTGCTAATCTGGGACTTGAAAGAAGTGAGGTAGAACTTCGGGCTTATGAAGCTCTTAAGCAGGTGGGCTTAAGGGATGAGGCCTTTTATCAGTCTCCCTTTGACCTTTCGGGCGGTGAGAAGCGAAGGGTCGCCATAGCCGGAGTGCTTGCCATGAAGCCCAAGGTCCTTATCCTTGATGAGCCGACGGCGGGGCTTGACCCTGCGGGCAGGAAGTGGATACTTGAACTGGTTGCAAGACTTCGTAAGGAGAACGGGATGACCATAATCCTTGTGTCCCATTCCATGGATGATCTTGCGGAGAATGCTGAGAGGCTTATGGTAATGGACAAGGGGCACATTGCCATGGATGGGAGGCCAAAGGAGGTTTTCAGGTACCATAAGGAGCTGTTTGAGATGGGACTTGATATTCCCGAAGTGGTCAAGGTTCTGTACATGCTTAGAGAGAACGGGGTCAATGTGAACACGGATGCCATAACGGTCCGTGAGGCTGCCGAGGAGATCCGCAAGGCTATCAGACCGGCATAGACATTAATACGGGAGAAGCGAAGGCTTTCCCTTTGGGGTGCTGAATATCCGGGGATGTTTGGCACGGACCGGACCGAAGAGCAGAAGCTGTCACCGAAGGTGACTGATGAGGGCAATATGCTAAGAGATATAACACTGGGTCAGTATTATCCTGCGGACTCTGTGATCCATAAACTGGATCCCAGAGTCAAGATAACCGGGACCTTCCTTTATATAATTTCATTATTTCTTGTTCGTGATATATGGGGCTATGCGGTAGCCCTTGCTTTTCTTGCATCCATGATCTTCATTTCCAAGGTTCCGGTTTCCTATATGGTCCGGGGACTTAAGGGAATACTTTTTATACTGCTCTTTACCGCGGCATTTAATATTTTCTTTACTCCCGGCGAAGTTATATGGTCGTTCTGGAAAATACACGCAACAAGGGAGGGCCTGCGGATAGCGATAAGGATGGTCATAAGGCTTATTTTCCTTGTAATGGGCACATCCATAATGACTCTTACGACAACCCCCAATCAGCTGACTGACGGCCTTGAGAAGGTACTCAGGCCCCTAAGGCATATAGGAGTTCCGGTACATGAGGTTGCAATGATGATGTCCATTGCGCTTTCTTTTATACCGATACTGATAGAAGAACTGGATAAGATCATGAAGGCCCAGAGCGCGAGAGGTGCCGATTTTGAGAGTAAAAAGCTGTCGGTACGTATGAAGAGTATGGTGCCGGTACTTGTTCCCCTGTTCGTGTCAGCCTTCAGAAGGGCGGGAGACCTTGCAAACGCGATGGAGGCAAGGTGCTACCACGGAGGCGAGGGCCGTACACGAATGAAGCCCCTCCGTTATGTGAAGAGGGACCTGCTTGCATACCTGATCCTTCTTATATACCTTGCCCTCGTCATCCTGGCCGGCATACTATTCTGAATATTACCTTTACCCTCTCCCTTGGCTTCCCCCTGGGGGGAAGCTGTCACCGAAGGTGACTGATGAGGGGCCCAATAGAACCAGCAAAAGATGGCCCAATATAGGCAGCAGAAGACAGAACAATATAAGCAACCCAATGCGGAACTGAACAATTAATGTAAAAAATGATGGGAACTCTAAAGGTTAAATATGAAATATCCATATATCGCAATTGATATGGTAAGATTTTTATTCGAATAAGGAGAGAATGGTAAAGAAAAATACAAATCCACAATTGAAGAATAATGCCCAAAGGCTTAGAAAAGAAATGACAGCCGAAGAGAAGAAACTGTGGTATACATTCCTGAAGAAGCTTCCGGTTACTATAAACAGACAAAAGGTTATAGGTCAGTATATAGTGGATTTCTATTGTGCCAAGGCGAAACTGGTAATAGAAATAGATGGTTCACAACATTATGAAGAAAAAGGAATCAGAAGTGATAAAGTCAGGGACGAATATTTGAATAGCCTTGGGCTGACTGTATTAAGGTATACAAATAAAGAGATTAATAGTAACTTTAAAAATGTCTGTCAGGACATTTGGAATTATATTATGAACCCTCATCAGTCGGCAATGGTGAAACCCTCATCAGTCAGCTGCGCTGACAGCTTCCCCCAGAGGGGGAAGCCAGGGGAGGGTAGGGGTGTATACAAAACAGAGAAATAGGATATAATGTATGAGTAAGCGTATTATGCTCACGGTGGCATATGATGGGACGAATTACAAGGGCTGGCAGATACAGCCTGATGCTCCGACCATAGAGGGCATTCTCAATGATGAACTGACGAGGCTGCTTAAGGAGGAGATCCATGTTATCGGGGCCAGCCGTACCGATACAGGGGTACATGCGCTGGGGGCCGTGTGCGTGTTTGATACGAATTCTTCGATACCGGGAGATAAGTTTTCCTTTGCTTTAAATCAGAGCCTGCCGGATGATATAAGGATTATGTCATCTAAGCAGGTGGCGGATGATTTTCACCCGCGGAAGGTTTCCTGCAGGAAAACCTACGAATACAGGATATACAACGATACATTTCCGATACCGACCCGCAGGTTGTATACGCATCATGTATACGGACCGCTTAATGTTAAGGCCATGGATGAAGCCGGAGGATACCTTGTTGGTGAGCATGACTTTTCATCATTTGCAAGAAGCCGGGGAGAGGTTTACGATGAAGCAGCCGGTAAAGCATTCCCACGTTCAAATGTGCGGAAAATATATGCGTTAAGTGTTGTCCGTGAAGGTAAGGAAGTGGTTATTTCCGTTACCGGAAACGGATTTCTGTACAATATGGTAAGGATAATCGCGGGAACGCTTATCGAAGTGGGACAGGGTAAGCGCAAGCCGGAAGAGCTTAAGGATATACTTAAGGCTAAGGACCGGGCAGCTGCGGGACAAACGGCTCCTGCGTGCGGTCTGTGCCTTTTTGGATACAGTTTTGACCACATATCATAAGAATAATGCTGTTGATATACTTAAGAAGGAACCGGTACCACGCGATAAACCGGTTTGGCAGGTCGGATATGGAAGAATCTTGTATCAGGGGGATGATACTATGGGAGAATCATTTTTTGATGAAAACGGCAACTTAAGCAGCGGGCCATATGAGCCAATCTATAACGGAACACCCACCGCGTCGGACAAAAGGCGTGAAGAGTATTCGGAGTCGAAGGAAGGAAGGGTTATCTTCACCGGTAAGGACATTACGGACAGGAAGCGGGACAACCTTCCGGTATATGCGCTGATCCTTGGCATACTTTCGATCTTCTGCGTCTTTTTTACCAACGGGTATCTGATCAGTGTACTGGGTCTTCTTATTGATGCGCACGCCCTTAACAAGGGTACGAAGAGGCAGAAAACAGCCATGGCGGCAGCGTTATTCTGCGGGCTGGCGATCCTTATGTATATCGTGTGCGTGGCAGCCAAGCCCGTACTTTCCGATATGGACTGGTATATAAATCTTATGGAAGGTGTAGACCGTATATTTAATAACCGGAATTTTTAAAGAAGCAATGTTGTAATGCTGTAATTTATCAAATAAAGTTAGCAGGGAGGTTATATGATCACAAACGAGAAAATTCAGGAACTGGTAAAATCACTCACACTCGATGAGAAGCTTAAGATGATACACGGTGCTGAGTTCTTTAAGACAGCGGGAGTTGAGCGGCTTAACATACCCCCGCTGGTATTTTCGGACGGCCCCATGGGTGTAAGGCTTGAGTTTAACCCCGATAGCTGGGATAAGATCAATTATTCGGATGATTACGTGACTTATCTGCCATGTAATTCCGCTCTTGCGGCTACATTTAGCAGGGAGCTCGCATTTGAGACGGGAAGCGTGCTCGGAGAAGAGGCAAGGGGACGCGGTAAGGATGTTATATTAGGGCCCGGTGTAAATATCAAGAGGTCGCCTCTTTGCGGAAGGAACTTCGAATACTTTTCGGAGGATCCCTACCTTACCAAGGAGCTTGCGGTTGAATACGTTAAGGGTGTCCAGCAGCATGATGTTGCGGCCTGCGTGAAGCATTTCCTTGCCAATAACCAGGAGACCGACAGGCTTAAGGTTGATACCATAGTTGATGAGGAAGCCCTCAGGGAGATATACATGCCGGCTTTCTATGATGTTGTAAGGCGGGGCGGTGTGTATTCGCTTATGGGTTCATACAACAGGATAAACGGTAAGTTCGGTTCACAGCATACCCATTATTTAAATGATGTGCTTCGTGATGAGTGGGGCTTTGACGGTCTTGTGGTATCTGACTGGGGAGCCGTTCATGATTCCGAAGAGGCGGCAAAGTCGGGTCTTGATGTGGAGATGTCCGTGACGCCTGATTTTGACGAGTATTATCTGGCCAATCCTCTTAAGAAGCTCGTTGAGGAGGGGAAGATAAGCGAGGAACTGATCGATAAGAAGGTAGAGCACTGTCTTATCCTTATGAACAGGCTTAACATGCTCGACGGCGAGAGAAAGACGGGTGCCTACAATACACCCGGACACAGGGAGAAGGCCCTTAGGGTTGCGGAGGAGTCGATTGTACTCCTTAAGAATGACAAGGGAGTTCTTCCGCTTGATAAGAAGATAAAGAAGCTCCTTGTCATAGGCGAGAATGCCGAGAAGCTGCATGCCCTTGGCGGCGGAAGTGCCGAGATAAAGGCCCTTTACGAGATATCACCCCTTATGGGTATTAAGAAGCTGCTTGGCGGCAATACCGAAGTTAAGTATGCCAAGGGTTATTCATGCGATATCTTCAGGGGCAATGATGAAGAGAAATGGCAGGAAAGGTCGCTCGATCTTGACTTTGTCCGCGTCGGAAGCAATGAAGAAGCAGACGAGAAAATGAAGGATTTGAGGATACAGCTTCGGAATGAGGCCCTGGAGCTTGCGAAGGAATACGAGAATGTGATCTTTGTCGGAGGTTCAGACCATGTTCCGGGTCATGACAGCGAGGGTGACGACAGGGCAGATATCAGGCTTCCTTATGAACAGGATATCCTTATTAAGGAACTCCTTAAAATAAGGCCCGATGCAGTCATCGTTCTTACCGCGGGAAGCATGCAGGATGTTGGTGAGTGGATCGATGATGCCCATGCACTTGTGTGGGGATGGTACGGCGGTATGGAAGGGGGTACGGCCATAGCGGAAGTCCTCTTCGGTGATGTCAATCCTTCGGGAAGGTTGCCTGAGACCTTCTATAAGGACTTATCCCAGTGCTCTGCCCATGCGATCGGTGAATACGGTCTTAAGGACAGGGTTGAATATAAGGATGGTATCTTCGTAGGCTACCGTTTCGTTGATAAATACGGATATGAGCCCCGGTTCCCCTTCGGTTACGGCTTATCCTACACGACCTTTGAATGCGAGGGCGGAAGCGTGGATGCAGGGGCATCCGTTTACAATATTACCGTTAAGAATACAGGTAAGCGCGCCGGCAAGGTTTCGGTTCTTGTATATATGAAAGGGAAGGCAGACGAACCGCCCAAGGTGCTGGCAGGTTTCGATAAGGTTCATTTAGAGCCCGGGGAGAAGAAACACGTTAAGATCGATATTACCGACGGAGTTATCGGGGATCGGGAATATTTCGCGGTTATCTGAAATAATCGTTGACATGCGGGGTGCCGTGTAATATAATGTCTAGGCGTGACGAGAGGTGGAGTGCGCCATAGCCCCGGTGTTTACACCCTTGTCTGACAGGATTAATATGAATGCGTAAGTGTCATTTCCCAACACGAACGCGAGGAGGAACGGATATGACGTAGGCCGCCGAACGAAGGTGAGGGGGCATTACATTGGACCAGGAGGAATTATAATGAAGACTTTTATGCCAAACGAGGCTGCCACCCCGAGAAAATGGTATGTCGTTGATGCTGCAGGTTATACATTAGGACGTCTGGCATCTGAGGTAGCTAAGATTTTAAGGGGTAAGAACAAGCCCATCTTCACACCTCATGCAGACACCGGTGATTATGTTATCGTTGTTAACGCTGACAAGATCACTGTTACAGGTAAGAAGCTGGATCAGAAGATCTACTATCGTCATTCGGATTATGTTGGCGGTATGAAGGAGCAGACCTTAAGGGAGAAGCTTGCCAAGGCTCCCACCGAGGTTGTTGAGAAGGCTGTAAGGGGAATGCTTCCTAAGGGACCTCTCGGAAACAAAATGTACAAGAAGTTATTTGTCTATGCAGGAGCTGAGCATCCGCACGCTGCTCAGAAGCCTGAAGAGATCAAGTTCTGAGAGAGGATGAAAGGAGGAAATTACAGTGGCTAAGGCAGCAGAGAAATACTACGGAACAGGCAGAAGAAAGAAAGCTATCGCAAGAGTATATTTAACGCCCGGTAAGGGTAATATCACAATAAACAAGAGGTCAATCGATGAGTATCTGGGTCTTGAGACCCTTAAGACCATTGTTCGTCAGCCCCTTGTTGCAACGGACAATGTTGACAAGTTCGATATCCTTGTTAATGTTCGCGGCGGTGGATACACCGGTCAGGCAGGTGCCATAAGGCACGGTATAGCAAGAGCACTTGTCAAGGCAGATTCAGAATATCGTCCCACACTTAAGTCAGCAGGCTTCTTAACCCGTGACCCTCGTATGAAGGAGAGGAAGAAGTACGGCTTAAAGGGCGCAAGAAGAGCACCACAATTTTCAAAGAGATAAGGATTCCTGCGAAATACAGGATATGGAAGGGGTTTCCGTGCTTGCATGGGAAACCCTTTTTATATCCTGTATTTTATTGGAAAACAAGAGACGAACGAAAAAATCCGAAGGATTTTTGAGTCTGTCTCTTGTTTTGCAGGAATCCGTGTATAGCATGGCGGAATCGAGGCTGTGCGTAGATTGCGCAGATAATCAAATTACCTACTTTTGGGGGGTAGTGCATATGTCTTTTTTGGTATATTATATATTATATAGATTAAGTTACGGTGCAATCCAATGACTTATAAAATACAATTGCCAAAATAATTGTAAGGAGGAAGGAAAATGTACAGAAAGAGTATCAGTAAATGGCTGGCAGTCCTACTAACAGCTGCATGCACGCTGACAGTAACACCGCAAACCACATCTGCGAGCGAGTTGCTTGAAGATGAACCGATTTTATTCACTGATGAGTTTGTCACGGCAGACAGTGACGTGCTTTTGGATTATGAAGCAGGCGTGGGGACTGTTGAAGAAGCAGCTGCTCCCATAGAGGATGCGGCAGGAGATTTTGACTCTGACAGAGAACTTGAAGAAGATATTGTTCCGGATGGGGCTTTAACAAGCGGTATCACAGAGGCAGACCTGAACGGAGCCGCTGAGGTAACTTTGAATACGCATGTAATCGGAAACGTTGCATCAGAATCAAAGGTTTTTTATAAGTTCACTCCGAATAAAACCGGCATCTATTTATTAAATGCATCATCAACAGATGAAAAGTCCTATGAAGTATTTGATATTCCCGAGTGGAATAAAGGAATATCTGTCAAGGCATTATCGGAAAAGGAGGTTGATAACGAAGCCCTGGATCTCAGAGCAGGTGTAACTTATTACATTATGGTTAAGGGAAGTTCTTCTTCCAAGACAGAGGATTTTACATTTACTCTTTCTTTTAAGGAAGAGGTCGAGGAGTATGATGCGGATGCCCCTAAAGAGATAAATTTTGGACAAGAGTATAAGGGTAAGCTTTATCCGGATTTCAGATCAAATCATGATTACATTAATGCCGGTGATGGAACAAAGGCATATGGTCATCATTACTATAAGTTTGTGGTACAGAAACACGGAAGGCTGACTTTTACTTCAGACTCATCCGACAAGGGGATTTATTGGTCGATCAAGGACGTTAAGGATGTAGAAGATGCACCTGAAAAGAAGTTCTACTGGAGACCGGAAGGCTCAAGTGCAATAACCGGGAAGAATACGTACACCATAGATCTTATCCCGGCTACATATTATGTGAAGCTTGATTCGAGCAGTGAATATAATTATACAGAATACTCCTTCAAAATGACTTTCAAGGAGATCAAAGCGGAAAAGGATGAAAAACCTGAGCTGGATAACGTTTTTGGCGGATCTAGAAGCGAGCAGGAACAGGCGGTCCTCATTGATATGGATCAGAAATATGTAGCCCAGTCTTCTTGCGATAATGAAAATCGATTCGATTGGTATAAGTTTACCTTAACGGGTAATTCGAGGCTGCATGTATCTCTTTCGTCAGAAGAAGTTAACAGTCTTGGCTTCTATATGTATAAGGGAAACGGTGATCCGATTTCTCTATATCCCACCGATGCCTGGCAAGCAGGAGTCGGCAAGAGCCTTGTTGGACAGCCGGTATGCACCTCATACCCTGATTCACAGTCGAAAAAGCCGTCACCCTTTGCAGAAGGGACCTATTATTTCGCTATTCAGAAGCATGGTACGGGAAATTACAAGTTCGAGATCTCGACAAAGGAGAAGACTCCCATAACAGGTCTTAAGGTAGTAGGTACGGATGGTAAGACTGTTACTTCGGTTGCCGTGCCGGTGAATAAGACCATATCACTTAATGCGATCGTTCTGCCTGAGACAGCATACGACAGGACAGTGACATGGGTCTCAGACGATACTAACGTAGCAACCGTAGAAAACGGCGTGATCACCGGACTAAAGGGTGGCTGCAAGGCTACGATCACGGTGACGACCAATTCCAAAAATAAATCAGGAAAGCCTCTTACGGCCAAGATAAAAGTGGATGTTGTTGATGTTGAGATTTCGGAGCTTAACAGGTTATGTGATCTTAGTGCAAACGTAGTATCAAAGGAAAAGGTAAACCTTATAAGTGACGATTATTTCGGCAAGGATTTCAAGACCAACAAAAACGATAAATGGATAGTATTAAATACGGAAACAGGAAAACCTGACAAAACCCTTGGTTCCGTAGCAAAGGGAGTATTCACGGGAGGCAAGACCGGAGGTCAGGTTACGGTAGTACGACAGGTTAAAGTTGGCAAGACATATGTTGATTCCGGAAAGGTTACCTTTACCAACGAAGTACCCAAGTACTTCAAGGACGAAAAGAAAAAGGATATAAAGACCGCAAACCTTCTCGTCGATAAAGGGGCATATGTGATGCCTGAGCAGATGATAGATTTTGCAGGCGCTACGGTTCTTCCTGATTATTATGAGTGCTCGGATAAGAAGAATGCTAATTTTGATTTCAATCCGGCCACGGGTGTGGTAGTAGCCAAAAAATCAGGAAGCTGCAAGATTACGGCTTATTACGGATCGAATAACGGACAGGATAAGAAGAACGCAGGTAAGATTGAATATACCGTAAAGGCCAAGATACCTACAGTTAAAGATATCACCGTAAAAAATATCGGAAAGATCACGAAGGATAAGAAAATCACGGTTACGGTAGGCAACGTTTCAAAAGAAGCTGCCGCTGCACTTAAGGCAGAGAACTGGAGCATTGAAAGCGTGAAGCTTGTTGAAGATGAGAGCGGAAAGCATTTCGAAGGTCTTGGTACAGTACCTGAACTGATCACTTTTAATCCGATCGAGAAGGGCGGTTATACCAAGTGTGAACTTGTTCTCCCTCCCGGAACGGCAGCCAACCAGTATGTTGCTGTGACACTTACGATAAACGGTGTTCAGTACACAAGCTATGTAAGCATTTTTTGATCGGTGTTAAACAGTATGATCACTTCATAAACACTGGGGACGGGCAATTGCCCGTCCCTTTAATGTATGTTAAAATTATGGGAGGAGGTGACATATGAAGCAGATATATGTTAATCAGTCAGGTTTCCTGACGGGAGATAATAAGAGAGCGGTACTTAATTTTCCGGCTGATAAGTTTTATATCATAAATGAAAAGAATGAAGCGGTGTTTGAAGGTAAACCGACACACTTCGGTAAGGATGATATTTCCGGTGAGGATACCTATATTGCGGATTTTAGTGAGTTTGATCCGCAGGGCGCAGAAGACACATACAGGATATGTGCCGATGGAGCAGAGTCAGCATCATTCCGTATTTCGGATAATGTCTACGATGCTCTTATGCATGATGTCTGCAAGTGTTTCTACTATCTGCGCTGCTCTGATGCGCTGAGTGAAGAATACGCAGGTGAATACTATCACAAGCCATGTCATATGGATATGGCGACTGTATACGGTGAAGGGACCAGGGTTGATGTGTGCGGAGGCTGGCATGATGCCGGTGATTACGGAAGGTATTCGACGGCGGGTGCTGTGGCTCTTGCTCACCTGTTATACGGAGTCCGTTTCTTTGACAGCCTTACAAAGGTTTCCTTTGATATACCCAAAATAAAATGTGATACGGGCGAGCTTCCCGACATATTGGCGGAATGTAAGGTCGAGCTTGACTTTTTGCTTAAGATGCAGAGAGAAGACGGTGCCGTATGGCACAAGGTCACGACCTTTATGCATGCACCTTTTGTGATGCCCGAGGAGGATAAGGATGAGCTCTTCCTCTTCCCGGTGTCATCCATGGCGACTGCGGATATAGCTGCTGTTTTTGCGCTGGCCCATACAGTTTACAGGGATTACGATAAGGCCTATGCAAAGGTCCTGCTTAAGGCAGCAGGCAGGGCGTATGACTGGCTTACGCTGAATCAGGAGCCCCTGCTTTTTAAGAATGCCGATGGATCCAATACCGGTGAGTACGGCGAGGATGAGGATTTCTCCAACCGTTTCTGGGCCGCCGCGTCCATGTATGAAGCGACGGGAGATAAGAAGTACCGTGAGGATATAATAAAATACAGGGATGAGCTCAATAAACTCGGAGATAAGAGGATTTTTACCTACCTGGGCTGGGGGCCTGTTGCGGGACTTGGTTCCCTGTCGATAATCCTTAAAAATGACGGGGATGACATCAATAAGGACATTAACGAACGTTTTATAAATGAGGCTGACAGGCTTGCAGGAGTTGCTTCAACCAACGGTTTTAACCTGTGCATGAGAGCGGATGACTTTTTCTGGGGTTCCAACATGGAACTGTTAAAGTTCCTGATGGTGGTCACGGTAGCCAAGGGCATTAAAGATGATGCACGTTATGCAGACGTTATCGGTTCCGGCATCGATTACCTGCTCGGATGTAACAGCATGGATACAAGCTATGTTACCGGACACGGTGAGAAGGCATACAGGAATCCTCATTTAAGGCCTACGGTTACGGATGATGTTGAAGAACCCTGGCCGGGTCTTGTTTCAGGTGGTCCCAACAGGGGATTGCAGGATGAGAAGGCCGCCTTACTTCCTCACGACCTTCCGCCCATGAAGTGCTATCTTGATGATTGGGAATGCTACTCGCTTAATGAGATAACCATTTACTGGAATTCACCGCTTGTTTTTGTACTTGCATCGATGCTGTGAATATGATCATGAATATTGGGACAGGCTCAAAATATGTTGCGTTTTGGGCTTGTTTTGTTTCATACAGGTTATGATAAATCAGGTAAAAATAATTGGTATATGTATCCGTGAACCTGTATAATCATATATGACACATGCTGATTTACACCGGGATCACAGAAAGGAAGATGGTATGGAAAATTTTGAATTCTATTCACCCACTTGTTTTGTTTTTGGTAAGGACACCGAGAATCAAGCCGGTAAATACGTTAAGAGATTTAACGGAAGCAAGGTTCTTATACATTACGGCGGAGGAAGTGCGGTCCGCTCGGGCCTGCTTGACAGGATCAAGAAGTCACTCGATGGGGAAGGCATATCATATGTAGAACTGGGAGGCGTTAAACCCAATCCCAGAAGCGGCCTTGTATATGAAGGAATAGATATATGCAAGAAGCAGAGAGTTGACTTCGTCCTTGCTGTAGGCGGAGGAAGTGTTATAGACTCGGCTAAGGCCATTGCCGCAGGCGCTCTCTATGACGGGGACTTCTGGGACTACTATCAGGGTAAGTGGATAGAGGAGGCATTATCTGTAGGAACCGTGCTCACAATAGCGGCTGCAGGGAGCGAGGGTTCCGGTGATTCCGTCGTTACCAAGGAAGAGGGAATGTTCAAGCGCGATGCCCACGGTGATGTTATAAGGCCTAAGTTCTCGATCCTTAATCCGGCCCTTACCCAGACCCTGCCTCCTTATCAGACGGCAGCAGGCATTACGGATATAATGGCTCATCTGTATGAACGCTATCTTACAAATACCGAGGAGGTTGAGGTTACGGACAGGCTTATCGAGGGCCTGCTCCTCACGATGATCCATGAGGGGCCGAGGGTTATAGCGGATCCCGATAACTACCAGGCCCGCGCCAACATAATGTGGGCAGGTACCATGGCACACAATAATTCGGTCGGTGTCGGAAGAAGCCAGGACTGGAATTCACATACCATCGAGCATGAACTGTCCGCCCTCTATGACTGTGCTCATGGTGCAGGACTTGCGGTAACCATGCCGGCGGTATTCACATATCAGTTATCCCATAATGTGATGAGGTTTGCCCAGATCGCGGTACGTGTCTGGGGCTGCCAGATGGATTTTGCCAATCCGGAAGCAACGGCTAAGGCAGGTATCGAAGCCTTCAGGAACTTCCTTATCTCAATAGGAATGCCGAAAAACTTTGAGGAGCTGGGAGCTAAGGAAGAGGATATCCCGAAGCTTGTTGATATACTGTGCCACGGCGATGGAAGGAAGGGTTCCATTTCGGGATTCATCACACTTAACGAGGATGATTGTACGAAGATATATAAGATGATGATATGATTCAATCCTGTGTACATCTCTTTCCTGCGACGCGAAGCTAGTCCTTTAGGGCTTGGAGATGTGCACATGGATTAAGGATCGTAAAGCATATAAAACAGGTAAAAGGAATAAATAATGCAGAACCGACATTACAAGAACTTCAAAACAGTTGTATATATACCGGCTCAGGTGGCAGAGTCATTTACTCCGCAGAAGCTTGCCGGGGATTATGACTTTATCGAAAAGTATATAGGCCTTGACAAGGTATATCTTGAGACCCACAGGGACAGGCATGATGTGAGCGAAGAACAGATAAAATGGGTCAAGGAATTTCTGGAGGAAAAGGGAGTTACCGTATCCGGCGGGATAACAACAACGATCCATGACTTTGAAGGAGCGAAGGCTGGCAAGAGGAGGATATTTGAGACCTTCTGCTATACCGATCCCGCAATGAGAGAACGTATAAAGGCTATTTCGGAATACACGGCGAAGCTTTTCGATGAAGTGATCCTGGATGATTTCTATTTCACCAACTGTACCTGTGAGAGCTGTATAAGGGAGAAGGGTGACAGGGATTGGGTGGAATTCAGGAAGGACCTGATGGAGGACGTATCGAGGAACCTTATCGTGGGTCCGGCAAGGGCGGTAAATCCGGGGGTCCGAATGGTCATTAAATATCCCAACTGGAGAGAGTCATACCACTTTACCGGATACAGACCTGATACCCAGGATGATATTTTCGATGCAACCTATATAGGAACCGAGACCAGAAGTCCGGCTTATGCCGACCAGCACCTGCCCGAGTATCTGAGCTATTCGCTTGTAAGGTTTATGGAGAATGCCTGGCCCGGAAGGAACGGCGGGGGATGGTTCGATCCCTACCAGTGCTGGTGTGCTGACCGTTATCTTGAACAGGCGTATCTTACGGCATTTGCGGGAGCAGGGGAGCTCATGCATTTCCAATGGTCCGATATCGTGGACAATTATTTTGTCGGGGCAATGGGGATGCAGCTTAAGAAGATCGATAAGCTTCTGGAGGGTATAGGTAAACCGGTGGGAATACCTGCATATATACCCCATGCTTCATCCGGTGAGAATCACCTTGAGATGCGGCTTGGAATGATAGGGATACCGGTAGAGGCTACACCTGTATGGCCTATAGACAGTGACAGGGTATTTATCACCGAAAGCGCGGCTTATGACGATGACATCATTGACAGGCTTGTAAGCTTTGTTGAAGGCGGAGGGGATGCGATCATAACAAGCGGCTTCCTTCGTATTAAAGGAGATGAGCTTAGGGCAGCAGGTCTTACGGAAAGCTATGTGAGCGACAGGAAGCTTGCGGTAACAAGATATCATGTTACAGGGGATGATGCAGGTTATATCGACCATCGCACACCCATCCTGTTCCCGGAGATAGTCCACGGGAACAATGCATCCTGGTCACTGCTTAACGGAGGTGACGGGGATTACCATACATCGTTGTTCCTAAGAAGCGCATACGGAAGGGGCAGGCTCTATATTATGGCTGTGCCTGATAATTACGCTGACCTTTACAGGATGCCGCGTTCTGCGACGGATGTTTATAAGAGGGCAATGAATCCCTTGCTGTACGCATCCGGAAGCAACTTCTCGATGTTTACCTATGATGATGGCAGCCTGATCCTTTACCGGTACGTCAAGGGTGATGTGCGTCCTGCCCATGTAAGGCTTAGCAGCTTGAATAAAACAGAGGGCTTTAAGGATGCGGTATCGGGTGAACTGATACCGGCGGTGCCCGTAACCATATACGAGGACTTCGAAAAGAAGACTTATTATACGGCGGATGTGGTCCTGCCTCCCGGAGTATTTCGTAAATATACTGCGGAGCCATAATGAGCGAGCCTGTTTTGGATTCATCCAATACATATATTTATAAAATATGTGCTGTTTTGAATAGTTGCATTTTATGATATAATATAGGAACCGGCTATGTAAGGGACCGGATAATGTGTTTTTATAATCTGGGGTTATAGGAGGTTTCTGTAATATGACGAAGGAAAATCAGGATCTGTATTTACAGTTTTTGAAGGAAATATCCGAGGAAGACGGTGACTTGACCAGGCTTGAAGATTCCCTGACAGGGGTTGCTTATATTTATCATCTGAGTGGAATAGAAGCAGAGTTTTTGGGATATGATGATACTGACAGGAAGGTGTTGACTCTTTACGGAAGTGAGGATAAGGATCCTGTCGGAGAGCCGGTCAAGTGTATACTTGAGTCGGAGATGATCCCGTCAATCGCTGTTTATGCGTATGCATCAGAGGATCCCTTCACGGAGGCTGAGAAGGAAGAGCTTAATATGTATCTGGCGGTTTGCGGACTTGTGCTGCAGAAGTATAAAATAGCCGGGATGATCTAGTCTGAGGTGATCGGAAACAACGAATATGAAAAATAAGAAAATGCTGGGGAATACGATCCTTATGTTCACAGCTGCCATATGGGGCATGGGATTTGCCTGGCAGCGGCTGGGCATGGAGGATATCGGTCCCATAACCTTTACAGCCGCAAGAGAGATATTATCGGCAGTATTTATCGGGATCATGGCGGTAATAATAAACATAACGGGAAAAAGAAAGAAAAGGATCCGGTCGGGTCCTTTTTATTCGGATGGTCAGGAGAGCGCAGGGGTCACAAGCTCTTCACGCTCAGCCGGTGAGCGTAGGATAAATACGATCAGGGGCGGTATATGCTGCGGTGTGTTTCTTGTGTCGGCAACCCTCTTTCAGCAGATCGGGATCGTATATACAAGTGCCGGTAAGGCGGGTTTTATAACCGCAATGTATATGCTCTTTGTTCCGATAGTCGGATTTATTTTATTCAGGATGCGACAATCGTGGACGGTATGGCTGGCGGTCCTGCTCGGTATAGTGGGTATGTATTTTCTGTGTGTGAATGAAGCCTTGTACCTGACTAAGGGTGATGCACTTATGCTGGTATGCGCACTTCTCTACAGCGGACATATCCTATGCTGTGATCATTTTGTAAAAAAGGCCGAGCCCATAAGCATGTCGGCCATTCAGTTCGTTACTGCATCGGTGCTTTCACTGATGCTCGCCTTTATGTTTGAAGTTCCGCAAGCTTCACAGATAAGGTCGGCTATCCTGCCGATCCTGTATTGCGGTTTCGTTTCGGGTGGTATGGGTTATACCCTTCAGATAGTTGGACAGAAGTACGCCGATCCCACGCCGGCTTCGCTTATTATGAGCCTTGAAGCGGTATTCGCGGTTCTCGGAGGTGTCCTGATGCTTGGTGAGAGGATGAGCTTACGTGAAGGTGCCGGCTGCATCATCATGTTCGTGGCTATAATATTGGTACAGCTCCCTACATCCATCCCCCGTCAAGAGTGATGACCTGTCCGGTAATATAGCTGTGCCCCATACATAGACCGCATACAAGATCCGCGACTTCTTCCGGCCGGCCCATACGACCTGCCGGAATTTCTTCTATTATGGAAGAAATATCATCGCTGTCAAAGATCCTGTTCATATCTGTATCGATCATACCGCAGGCGACTGCATTAACGCGTATATTACTGGGAGCAAGTTCTCTGGCGAGAGCCCTGGTGAATGCATTAAGGCCGCCCTTGGACGCGGAATAGGCAACCTCCGTTGAAGCTCCGTGTTCCCCCCAGACGGACGATATATTTATTATGCAGCCATTCTTTTTACTTAACATAAGAGGTATGGACAGTCGTGAGCAGTAGAAGGCGGAGCTTAGGTTCGTGCTTATCACACGGTTCCACTCTTCAACAGTCATGTCCTGAATAAGACCTACATATGAGATCCCGGCGTTGTTTACAAGAACATCAAGCTCTTTAACATCTTCAAACAGGCGGTCAGCCTGTGAAGGATCCGACAGATCTCCCGCAAAGGTTCGGCAGGTGATCTTGTAAGCCTCCCGTAATTGTCCGGCCAGTTCATTAAGCTTATCTACATTATTGATACAGGTTATCGTGAGGTTGTAGCCCCGGCCTGCAAGCTTCTCTGCTATGGCCCGTCCGATACCACGGGATGCACCTGTTATAATTGCGTGTTTATTCTTCATGTTTTATAATATAACCAATCCCGGAAAACGGGTCAAGGATATAAAGACATTCTGTGCGAAGTGAAGAAGCCGGTTTGGGAGAAGGGATCCTTCACTGCGTTTTGGATGACAAAAACTAAGTGACGGAGGAGAAGACATGAGTAAAGTATATGATCTTATAATCGTGGGTGCGGGACCGGCAGGCCTTACGGCCGCAATATATGCCAAGAGGGCGGAGCTTGATGTGCTCTTAATAGAGAAGAATTACATAAGCGGCGGTCAGATAATCAACACCTATGAGATAGACAACTATCCGGGATTGCCGGGATTGTCGGGAATGGACCTTGCAACCAAGATGTCCGAACATGTGGACAATTACGGAACCGAGAGGATCACGGCCGACATAACCGGGCTTGAACTTGCAGGAGACATTAAGAAGGTGAAGACGGATAAGGGTGATTACGAGGCAAGGGCCCTTATACTGGCAACGGGGAATTCGCCGGGCAAGCTTAAGGTGAAGGGTGAGCAGGAACTTGCAGGAATGGGTGTATCCTACTGCGCAACCTGTGACGGTGCCTTCTTTAAGAAGAAGACCGTGGCTGTAGTAGGCGGCGGTGACGTGGCCGTTGAGGATGCCATCTTTTTGGCAAGGGGCTGCGCCAAGGTCTACATCATACACAGAAGGAACGAACTGCGTGCTACCAAGACCCTTCAGACGGCACTTTTCGCATGTGAAAACGTTGAACCTGTGTGGGACAGCGTTGTCGAGGAGATAGAAGGCTCGGATACGGTTGAGAAGGTTAAGGTGAAGAATGTTAAGGACGGAACTGTTAAGGAGATAGAGGTTAACGGCGTGTTTATCGCAGTAGGTAACGATCCCAATTCTTCCTATATTACAGGTGGGCAGAATAAGGATGAACTTAAGGAAGGCGAGCTGCTCATGGATGCCAAGGGGTATGTAATTGCAGGCGAAGATGGCGCGACCAACATTCCGGGTGTTTATGTGGCGGGTGATCTTCGGGCCAAATCACTCAGGCAGGTGGTCACGGCGGTTGCGGACGGAGCCAATGCAGTGTACGCGATCGAGAAATATCTGGTGACTCGTTAACAAAAATTTAACAATTACCCGCTAAGCCGCACGGGGAGTGAAGCAGCCTTTAAAATATCACATGCCGCTCAATGTGTTACGGGCTTTCAAGTTGACAAAAATAATCTGCAGTGGTATATTTTCGCTTGAATGTAAAAAAATTGTAACATGTTTAACTTTGAGGACAGATTATGGATTTATAAAACATTACTCGTCAAACCCGAAGGGCTTGAAAGAGGAATGTTTTGTAAAGACATATTGTGGACGAATGTCCACAATGAAAAATGCGAAGCATTTTGAATCTGTAATAAGGAGAATAGATGAAGAATAATGTAATCAGATTTGCGGCAGTTTTATCGGTAACCGCAATGGTCGTTACAGGATTTCCTACAGTAGATACATATGCGGCGACAGCATCCAATGTACTTCCTTCAAGCGGTGGAATACTGGTAACGGGTAACGGAACATCCCTTAAGGATATAAAGGCTGAGCGGGCAAGAAGCGCTGCAATGCAGAAGGCGCAGAATATACACAATAAGGCTAATGATGATGCATCTGAGGGTGCAGGTACGCTTACCGCAAGCACAAGTGACAGTATTGATATTTCAATAAAGGCGGAAACACCCGCTTCCAAGGCGGTTCGTGATGCCGAGACCTTCGGTGTTGAGTCGGTTGTAGGTATGGCGGCGACCATTACGGTAAGTGAGACCGATGAAGCTAAGAAGCTGGTGGCCCAGACCGAGGCAGACGCGGTAGCCGAGAGGGAAGCGCAGATATCTGCCAATATGGTATCAGCCAACTCCGTATCGGGCGATTCGGTATCGGACGACTCTGTATCAGGCAATTCGGTATCCGCCAATATGGTTAAGATTGAATCGGTTGATGAGATCCTCGAGAAGAAGGCATCTTCGGCACCTACTATCGAGGTTGCCATAGCCGCAGGTAAGTTTGATTCCGATGAGGATTTCTCCAAGCTGGTAATAGCACAGGTTTCCTACTATGTTAATGTAAGGGATATCCCCAGTGAGGATGGAGAGGTTGTAGGTAAGCTGTACAACAATTCGGCCGGTGAGTGGCTGGATAAGGACGGCGACTGGTATAAGATCAAGTCCGGCAGCGTGACCGGTTACGTTAAGAGTGAATTCGTAGTGAGCGGTGATGCGGCTGTAGAGCTGGCCAAGAAGGTCGGAGAACGTGTGGCTGTTGTTAACACTACAACACTTAAGGTAAGAGAGAGCGCAAGCCTGGATGCACCGGTTCTCGGTCTTGTTCCCATGGAGGACAGGCTGACGGTTGTTGAGGAGAATGACAACTGGTGCAAGGTTTCGATAGAGGAAGGTGACGGCTGGGTAAGTAAGGAGTACGTTAAGGTATCTACCGAATTCCCCAAGGCCGAGAGCAAGGCAGAAGAAGAAGCCCGTATCCGCAAGGAGGAGGCAGCAAGGAAGGCGGCTATCGCAGCTGCAAACAGGGCAGCATCCAGGGGTAAGAGCAGCGGTAAGTCAGGCAAGGGCAGCAAGTCAAGCGGCGGCGGTGGCGGAAGCTACTCGGCTTCCGGCGGCGGTCCGGGTGCATCTGTTGCCAACTACGCACTGCAGTTCGTGGGTAATCCGTATGTATATGGTGGATCATCACTTACGGGTGGTACCGACTGCTCAGGATTTACCATGTCGGTATACAGGAACTTCGGTGTATCCCTGCCCCACTCATCAGGTGCACAGAGGAGCATGGGTTACAGTGTGGGCGGACTGGCCAACGCTCAGGCAGGCGATATCGTATGCTACTCGGGTCACGTTGGTATTTATATCGGTGGAGGCCAGATAGTACATGCAAGTACCGCATCAACCGGTATCAAGGTATCGAATGCCGGATACAGAAGCGTACTTGATGTAAGAAGAATATTCTAAGTTGATCATGATATTTATAGTAAACGAAATAAATAATTTCGTTTACTATAATTATTTTAAACAACCCCTCGGATTGCCGGGGGGTTGTTTTGCGGTTTGATGGCAGGGACCGTTCCTATGCTTCATCTTGGAAATCGTCTCAGGATGCGTTATAATCATAAAAGCTACACAGGGTCAGGAGAGTAATAATGTCAAAGAAACAAGAAGATATAACGGTTGATTTTTCCGATCACAGGTATCTGGTATATCAGATACTCTTTTTCGCGGGCGCGGTACTGATCAATTATATCCTGCCCCGTACAGCAGGTTATTTCAATCTCCCTCTATATTTGGATAATGTGGGTACACTCGTGGCGGCAGTGCTTGGCGGTTATCTGCCGGGTATAGTCGTAGGTTACCTCAACAATATAATAAACATGCACGGTAATCCCGGTAACGCCTATTATGTGGTCTTAAGTACCATGATAGCGGCATCGGGTTCTTATTTTGCGAGCAAGGGCTGGTTCGATAAGTTTACAAAATCACTCCTGACTATCCCGGTATTTGCCTTTATCGGCGGAGTGCTGGGTTCCATTCTTACTTATCTTCTGTACGGTTACGGAATGGGTGAGGGTATATCGGCACCCTTTGCCAGGATACTGCTTGCAAATGGGACACTTAATATTTTCTGGGCCCAGATGATATCCGATGTTGCCATCGACCTTGCAGATAAGGCGATAACCGTGGTTCTTGTCTTTGTCATAATAAAGCTTGTTCCCGACAGGCTGAAGCCGGGGCTCTGTCTGACCGGGTGGCGGCAGGCTCCCCTTTCGAGGGAAGCCCTCTATGAGTCCAAAAAGAATGTTACCAGATCATGGTCCCTGCGCAGCAAGATGGTAGTCATAATATCTGTCATCATGGTATGTGTTGCGGTTGTTACAACCATTATCAGTTATATACTTTATAACAGCTTTGCCATGAGGCAGTACATTTACTCCTGCACTTCGGCAGCCAGACTGTCGGCAGGCATTCTTGACCCGGAGAAGATCGATGACTACCTTAAGATGGATGCTTCTTCACCTGAATACAGGGCGATAGAGAGCGGGCTTGGGAATATAAGGGCCGGCAATCCCGATGTGGAATATATTTATGTTTATAAGTTCATGGAGGATGGAGTCCATGTTGCTTTTGACCTCGATACAGCAGATGTTAAGGGACAGGAACCGGGAACAGTTATAGAGTATGAGGAATACCTGCAACCCTACCGGGATGACCTCCTGGCAGGTAAGCCCATTGAACCCTTACTGGACGATACCGTTTACGGCCGTCTGCTGACCGTATTTGAACCTGTGTATGATCAGGACGGCAGATGTGTATGCTATGCAGCGGCTGATATCAAGGTCGAGAATATTAGAACCACCTGCTTAAATTTCATGACCAAGGTTTTTTCCCTCTTTATGGGCTTTTACATATTTATCCTTGCACTCTGCATCTGGCTTATCGATTATCATCTTATTTATCCTATAGCGGCCATGACGCTGTCGGCAAGGAAGTTCGCATACGATACGGATGAGGCACTCGACATAAGTGTAGACAGGCTCCAGCACCTTAATATCTCCACAGGTGATGAGATAGAGAACCTGTATGAATCACTGAGCAAGACAATCGCTGAGACAGTCGGATACCTTGAGGATGTGGAGGCCAAGGGTGAGGAGATCGCCCATATGCAGCATGGTCTTATATATGTCCTTGCAGATCTTGTGGAGAGCAGAGATAAAAATACCGGTGATCATGTACGTAAAACGGCCGCCTATGTCCGCCTTATCATGGAGAAGATGAAGGAGAAGGGTATGTATACCGATATTCTTACCGATGAATACATGGAAGATGTTGCCAACTCGGCGCCACTTCACGATGTAGGTAAGATAACGGTCTCGGATACGATCCTTAATAAGCCGGGACGCCTTAGCGATGAGGAATTCGCCGTAATGAAGAGTCATACGACAGCGGGTAACCGGATAATCGCAAGTGCAATGTCATTGGTTTCCGATTCCGGTTATCTTAAGGAAGCCAGGAACCTGGCAACCTACCACCATGAGAGATGGGACGGCTCCGGCTACCCGTCCGGCAAGGCAGGAAATGACATCCCGTTATCGGCCAGGATAATGGCAGTGGCGGACGTATTTGATGCTCTGGTATCCAAGCGGAGTTATAAAGAGCCTTTTACATTTGAGAAGGCAATGTCGATCATTGAGGAGGGTGCGGGAACCCAGTTCGATCCGCAGATAGCCGCGATATTCGTTGAGTCGGCCGAGGAAGTGAGACAGATAAGCAGGGCTCACGAATCCATGCTGGATGAGGGGATAAGGAACCTGTCCCCGTGACTCCTCTGTCTCCTTTAGCAGGTTTTATTGCATCAATAGTCAGAAAATGGTATAATACATCTGACTATCCGAGATAGTTAAATATTATATTCATGCTCCCGTGCATCATAGGTGAAGCATTGCGAAAGGGGTGACTGACATGAAATTTGTCATTGTCGGAAAGAACATTGATCTGACGGAGGGACTCAAGAGTGCGGTAGAGGATAAGATAGGCAAGCTTGAACGTTACTTTACACCGGATACTGAGGTGCATGTGACTTTGAGCGTAGAGAAGGATCGTCAGAAGATAGAAGTAACCATCCCGGTTAAGGGAAGCATCATCAGGTCGGAGCAGGTAAGCAACGATATGTATGTATCCATCGACCTGGTTGAGGAGATCATCGAGAGACAGCTTAAGAAGTATAAGAACAAGATCGCGGACGGTAAGTTCGGCTCCGGCTCACTCAAGGAGGAGTTCATGGAGAAGGAGTACGAAGAGGACGACGAGATCAAGATCGTAAGAAGCAAGAGGTTCGACATCAAGCCCATGTATCCCGAAGATGCATGCGTGCAGATGGAGCTTCTGGGCCACGGGTTCTACGTATTCTGCAATGCGGAGACGGATCAGGTCAACGTAGTGTATAAGAGGAAGGGCAATACATACGGACTGATCGAACCGGAGGTTTAAGGTTATTAATAAGTAAATAATAGTGAACGAGGGATTTAAGGGGATTTCGATTTCAATTTGGGAATTGAGGATCCCCTTATATCATGGTTAAAAATTTGTTGTAATAGGATATCTGCTATGATATAATTTTTCTTGGACACTGTTAAAAAATTAACAAGTCAATATAAACATTTCACAACGGAGGTATGCAAATGTCAAAAAAAGTCGTTATCGCAAGTGCTTGCCGTACAGCCATCGGAACAATGGGAGGTTCATTATCGACCATTCCCGTAGCTGATCTGGGAGCTATCGTAATCAAGGAAGCAGTTAAGAGAGCCGGGATACAGCCCTCAGATGTTGAGCATGTATACATGGGATGTGTTATACAGGCAGGACAGGGCCAGAACGTAGCCCGTCAGGCATCCATCAAGGCAGGTCTTCCTATAGAAACACCCGCAGTTACTTCCAATGTAGTGTGCGGTTCGGGTCTTAACTGCGTTAATCAGGCAGCACAGATGATAATGGCAGGAGATGCCGACGTTGTTGTGGCAGGCGGTATGGAGAATATGTCAATGGCTCCCTTCGCTATTCCCAACGGTCGTTACGGTTACAGGATGATGTGGCCTTCTCAGAGTCAGGGCGGCCTTGTGGATACCATGGTTAAGGATGCCCTCTGGGATGCATTCAATGATTATCATATGATCACAACCGCTGATAATATCGCCAGGCAGTGGAACCTTACAAGGGAAGAGCTTGATGAGTTCGCCCTTAAGAGTCAGCTTAAGGCATGCGCTGCTATCGAGAACGGCGAGTTCAAGGAAGAGATAGTTCCCGTAGAAGTTAAGAAGAAGAAAGAAACAGTTGTATTTGATACGGATGAAGGTCCCCGTCAGGGTTCTACAATAGAAGGTCTTGCTAAGCTTCGTCCCATCAATCCCGACGGATTCGTAACAGCAGGTAACGCATCGGGTATCAATGACGGTGCAGCAGCCGTAGTTGTTATGAGCGAGGAGAAGGCTAAGGAGCTTGGCGTTACACCCATGGCTACCTTCGTTGCAGGTGCTCTTGCAGGCGTTGATCCCACTATCATGGGTATAGGACCTGTTGCAGCTACACGTAAGGCTATGGCTAAGGCCGGCTACAAGATCGAGGACTTCGACATCATCGAGGCTAACGAGGCATTCGCTGCCCAGTCCGTTGCAGTAGGCAAGGACCTTGGAATTGATGTTGACAAGCAGCTTAATCCCAACGGCGGCGCTATAGCACTCGGACATCCCGTTGGAGCTTCAGGTGCACGTATCTTCGTAACGCTCCTCCATGAGATGAAGAAGAAGGGTGCCAAGAAGGGCCTTGCTACACTGTGTATCGGTGGCGGCATGGGCTGCGCTACCATAGTAGAGATGGATTAAAATATATAACAGGGTTAGATGATACCTTTACCTACCGGACGCCTGTTTAATATTCGCCGGATACCTACTGAATGAGAAAAAAAATGGTTTAGTGGGTAAAATAAAGGACAAAAGCCCGGTAGAATACCTACTGAATGGAAAAAGAACAGATTTGGTGGGTAAAATAAGGGACAAAAGTCCGGTAGAATACCTACTGAATGGAGAAAGAACAGATTTGGTGGGTAAAATAAGGGATAAAAGCCCGGTAAAATACCTACTGAATGGAGAAAGAACAGATTTAGTGGGTAAAATAAGGGATAAAAGCCCGGTAAAATACCTACTGAATGGAGAAAGAACAGATTTGGTGGGTAAAAAAAGTGATAAAAGACCGGCCAAATACCTACTAAATGGAGAAAAAATTGTTTTGGTGGGTAAAATGAATGATAGAAGCTTAGTAAAATGCCTACTAAATATGGGTAAAATGAATTTAGTAGGTAAATGTGAGATTCATAGTTGTGACGAAGAAAAGCAGTAGCTGAGAAAATTAGAAAGAAGGTGTAATTTAGTGGAGTTTGTATTATACGAACAGAAGGATGCGATCGGCATCATCACCATTAACCGTGAGAAGGCCTTGAATGCCCTTAACTCACAGGTTCTTGATGAGCTTAACGAAGCATTTGATGCTGTCGACCTTAATACAGTAAGGTGCCTTATCCTTACAGGCGCCGGGGAGAAGTCATTTGTGGCAGGCGCCGATATAGGCGAGATGTCAACCCTTACCAAGGCTGAAGGCGAAGCTTTCGGCAAGAAGGGTAATGATGTGTTCAGGAAGATCGAGACCTTCCCCATCCCCGTTATCGCAGCCATCAACGGATTCGCACTTGGCGGCGGATGTGAGATATCAATGAGCTGTGACATCAGGATCTGTTCCGAGAACGCAATGTTCGGACAGCCTGAGGTAGGTCTTGGAATCACTCCCGGCTTTGGCGGAACCCAGAGGCTTGCTCGTCTTGTGGGCGCCGGAATGGCTAAGCAGCTCATCTACACGGCACGCAATATCAAGGCTGATGAAGCATACCGCATAGGCCTTGTAAATGATGTGATAAAGGCTACCGTTGATGAGGCAGGCAATATCACAGCTTCAGCCAGGGACAACCTTATGGCCGCAGCTGAGAAGATGGCAGCTACGATCGCTAAGAACGCTCCCATTGCAGTACGTAACTGCAAAAAGGCAATAAATGACGGGCTTGAAGTCGATATGGACAAGGCCATTGTTATCGAGGAGAAGCTCTTCGGTGACTGCTTTGAGACAGAAGACCAGAAGGCCGGCATGGGTAACTTCCTTAAGAAGAAGGACGACCCCACCAAGGTTAAGGTTGTAGATTTTAAGAACTGTTAGTTAATATGTCATAAGGGATCCTGCTACACGGGTCCCTATGACTGTTTATAGAGACAACAAATATTTATAACGGAGGAAACAAATATGAAGGTTGGTGTAATCGGTGCCGGAACAATGGGTTCAGGTAT
>DFKQ01000016.1 GCA_002373875.1 Lachnospiraceae bacterium UBA3641 | reverse complement strand
GGCCTGCTTCTGTGAAGTCTCATTCAGTGTAGCTTTATCCTGTGCGGTCTGCTTCTGTGCAGTCTTATTCTGTGCGGCTTTATCCTGTGCGGTCTGCTCCTGTGCAGCCTCATTCTGTGTGGCTTTATCCTGTGCGGCCTGTTCCTGTGCAACCTCGTTCTGTGTAGCTTTATCCTGTGCGGTCTGCTCCTGTGCAGCCTCGTTCTGTGTGGCTTTATCCTGTGCTGTCTGCTTCTGTGCAACCTCGTTCTGTGCGGCTTTATCCTGCGCGGCCTGCTCCTGCACAGTCTCATTCTGTGTGGTTTCAGCTTGCGATGCTTGATCAGGCAAGGTTGTTTCCTGCCCTGTAACGGTGACATTGCCGGCGGCATTCGGGATACCGGCGGTACGTAAGCTTCCGCATCCCGAAAATAAAGCAAGAATGATAACGATATAAGACATCAGGGCAACAGCACCTGACTTTACATGTCCGGTCATTGCATTTCCTCCGGAAGGGGTTTTCTTACCCTCTCGCAAAATCGCTGTTCACATGCTCCGAACAGCTCATAGTTACGCCTGCTCTCGTTAAGGCTCAGATCATTGGCGCCGCCCTCGAAGTCAGGATCATCCTCCTGGATGGGATCATCCTCCCAGAAGCATACGGGACAGATGTCGTAAGAACCGGCTCCGGGAAGGGTGAGGTATCCGCAGCATGGACAGCGGTATTTCTGTGTGATATTTTTCGTATTTTCGGTATCCTTTTTCATGGATTCATAATACAATAGATATGCTGAACAGACAAGTTGAAACCGGAAGGGGAAAGAGAGGATGGAATATGACTCAATACGAACGGATGACCGGGGGACTCATCTATGATCCTGCAGATAAGGAGATAGTGGACGAGCAGGTATCCCGGCAGGATAAGCTGTGGGAGTTCAATCAGCTTAAGACTTCGGATTATGATAAGAAGCAGGCCTATATGAAGGAGGTCTTTGCAGAGTGCGGAGAGGACTGCTATATAGAGCTTCCTTTCAGGGCTAACTGGGGAGGGCACCATCTTCATCTGGGCTCAAGAGTATATGTCAATTTTAACCTGACTCTTGTGGATGATGGGCACATCTATGTCGGGGACGATGTCATGTTCGGCCCCAATGTTACGATAGCAACAGCCAATCATCCCATCGATCCGAGCCTTAGAAAGAAGCAGCTTCAGTACAATAAGGATGTGCACATAGGTAATCTTGTGTGGATAGGAGCGGGAGCCGTTATATGTCCCGGAGTCAGTATCGGGGATAAAACGGTAATAGGAGCGGGAAGCGTTGTGACGAAGGATATTCCGGAAGGTGTTGTTGCAGTCGGTAATCCATGCAGGGTGATGCGAAAAATAGGTGAGCATGACAGGGAATACTTCTTCGGGAAGGAGAAGATAGACTGGGAAAACCTGCAGGCGGAATAAAACCTGAAAGAGAAGATGGATAAACTAAGAAAATTGTTAACAGAATATTCAGACGAAGGTCTTGATCATATAGTGATAAGCCGTCCGAGGGACAAGAAGAATACGGTAACAAAGATCAGGATAAGGCCTGTACTCCTTAAGGGCGATCTTATGTTTCAGGAGACGTCTTATGACGGCCCCAAGGCTTTGCACAGGAACCTTGACAGGGATTCCCTTATAAACAAGGTAATGACCCTTATGGAGAAGGAATATGTGCAGATCGAATTGGAGGCTGCGGGCGTGAGCGCCACAGGGCTTGTTAACCGTAAGAGTGAACTCAGCCTTAAGGTGAGAAGGACACAGGCGGCAGTCAGGATGCACCCCAAAACATCCCTTGCCCACGATCGTAAGAAAAGACGTATCCTTGAGGAAGGAAGGCCCGTGGGCTTTCTGATCGATCTGGGTCTTATGACAGAAGACGGCCGCATTATCCGCTCGGGCTATGACAAATATAAGCAGATAAACCGCTTTCTTGAGTTCATTGATGACATAACCGATAAGCTTCCCCGGGACAGGGAGCTAAGGGTGCTTGATTTCGGATGCGGCAAGTCATACCTTACATTTGCGGTCTATTATTTTCTTAAGGAATTAAGGGGCTTTGATGTAAGTATAACGGGCCTTGATCTTAAGGAAGATGTTATAGAAAAATGCAACGGCTTAAGGGATAAGTACGGTTATGACAAGCTTGATTTTGTATGCGGGGATGTCGCCGATCATTTCGAAAGGGACCGGGGAGGGTGTGATCTTATGCTCACCCTGCATGCATGCGATACGGCCACCGATCATGCCCTATACAATGCCATAAAGAGGAATGCCGGTATCATACTGTCGGTACCCTGCTGTCAGCATGAGGTTAATAAACAGATCGATTCATCCCTGTTGGCTCCGGTGATGAGGTATGGCATAATCAAGGAGAGGATGTCGGCCCTTATCACGGATGGGGTTAGGGCGGAATTACTGCGGGTCTGCGGATATGATGTTGATCTTCTGGAGTTTATAGACATGGAACATACGCCCAAGAATATCCTCATAAGGGCGGTAAAGAGCAAAAGCGGAATAAAGGATGAGCCCAGGCCCGGTGAGGAGCTTGAGCTCATGCTTGAAGAGATGAAAATAAAGCCTGCCTTATACAGGATGCTCTTTAAATCCTGAAGGTATTTACAAAGTCACCTATCTTTGCTGCCGAATCGGCAACGGTTGATGCGCTTTCATCCACACCGCGGGATTCATTGGCAACATTTTCAGCACTGGCTGCAGCTGTGGTAACTGTTGCACTTACTTCCTGAGTGCTTGCGGACTGCTCCTGCGAGATGGCGGCAACGGACATTGCAATCTCGTTAACCTTATCAAGCTTTCTTATCATGTCGGAAACCGTGTTGACCGCTTCATCAAGAGATTCAAATATCTGTCCGAAGGTCTTGCCGGTCACGCTTACGGCTTCACTTGAAGCTGCAAGTGCAGTCATGTTCCGTCCTGATTGCTCGGACAATTTCTTGATCTCTGTGGTGATATTCTGTATTATTATGCTGATCTCATCGGTTGCCTTGGCACTTTCCTCCGCAAGGTTACCGATCTCATCCGCAACAACCGCAAATCCACGGCCTGCTTCACCTGCGCGCGCAGCCTCTATAGATGCATTAAGTGAGAGAAGATTGGTCTGTGCTGATATGGCATTTATCATCTCGACTATTGAATTGATCTTCTGGGCGGCTGCATCTACGGTATTTACCACATCATTCATTTCACTCATCGAGACTGAAATGCGATCCATGTTGCTTTGAACATTAGCCATGTCTTCACTGCCCTGTTTGGCCTTATCCAGCAATGAATTCATGGTATTTCCGGTGGCGGTTCCCTGCTCGGTGACGTCCCCGACAGCCTGGGCCAGTTCCGTTGCGTTGGAGGCAAGCTCGGTTACTGACTGGGCAACACCTTCCATTGCCTGATGTATCTGGTCCATGGACATGCTCTGATCGCTGGCCTGACGGTTCAACATTTCGGATGCTGCCCGTGAATTGTCAGCTTCGGTTGAGAGCTGTCTTGTCACACCCATCATATCTGCGAGGGTTGAGCGCATGGAACTTATGAATTCGCCCATACGCTTATTCATCAGTCCTATCTCATCATTTCCTGCTGTATTTATCTCTATGGTAAAGTCACCGTCAGCTATGTGTTCGATGTTTCCTGTCAGGATGGTTACGGGCCGGGTGACTATTCTGCGGATCATAATGAAAATGACCGCACCTATAAGAATGGAAATGATTATGGCGATGATGATCATTCGTACCATAAATGACTGCAGTTCCTTTAGTATATCGTTTTCACCCACTGAAGATATCAGGGTCCATGTGGTGGATGGTACCGAGTTTAGGGCAACATAATAGGTGGTGCCTTCGGCCTTGGCGAAGCTCACCTGATCGTCGGCCTTGCCTATGAACGAAGCAAGGGTTGACAGGAAGGTATCATCCGGGTGTTCCGAAACGGTTGTCCCGTTAAAATCACTGAAATAATAGGAAAGAATGAACTCCCGGTCAAGAAGCATACATATACCGCTGCCCATGGGTGAGAGCTTGGATATATTGGCAGTGATACCGGACAGATCAACATCGACAGCGGCAACACCCGTGCGCCCGTCGGGTAGGGTCACCTTTCGTGACATTGATACGACCATGCCTCCGGTACTGTCGTCAAGATAGGGATCCCCCCACACCATGGTATTGCTTGTAATCCCCTTTTTATACCAGTCGCGTTCGGTTATAACATAGTCTTCGTCCGGAACCCAGCCAGACGGGTCAAGCCATGTGCCGTCTTCAAGTCCCACGTATATCCCATTGGGAGTGAGTGGTGAAAAATCAAGATAGGGAGCAAGATATGAAACAAGTGCTTCATCATTGGTAAAACTGGTATTTTCCAATGTATCCGCCACAGTGTTGTAGGTGTCATAGAGGCTTGCCATTGTTCTTCCGGTCTGTTCGGCATTTGCCCGGCCTTCCTGAAGCAGGGCCTCACATGCGGTTGACTTGATGATGCTTGAAGCACGTCTCGCAGTAAAGAGAGTCATAAGTATTATTGATACTGCAACAATGGGTATGAGAACTCCCAATAGCTTTGAAGTGATGCTTACTTTTACTGTTTTTTCATTTTTTTTCATACATTTTGGCCCCTGCATATATGTTGTGTGAATTCGTGGCGCTATTTCTTTTTATTATACGAAAATTTGATGGCAAAATCAATGATTTTAGAAGGCACAATTATGATATAATACCAGCATGAAAAGTATTGATTCCGATATTTCAAACGGAAAGATAAAAAATATATATCTCCTTATGGGAGTCGAGCCGTATCTTATCTATCAGTACAGGGATAAGCTGGTGCATGCCCTCGTGGGTGAGGACGATGAGATAAATTATAAAAAGTATTCGGGTGAGATACCTGATATAGGCGCCGTTATAGAATATGCCGATACTGTTCCCTTCTTTGCGGACAGGAAGGTTATCGTTTTGGAAGACACGGGGATGTTCAAATCCTCAGATGACCGGTTGGCTGCTTACCTTGAAGGACTTCCGGAAACAACATATGTGATCTTTGTCGAGTGTTTTAAGGGGGAAAGATCAGAAGAACGCAAATATGACAAGACTCTTGTCGACAAGAGATACAAGCTCTTTAAGACGGTGCAGAAGCTGGGGAGGGTCATTGAGTTCAAACGGACTGATGAGGCGATCCTGGTGAAGTGGCTGGTTAAGAAGTTTTCGGACAGTGGTCTGAATATAACGAGGAGGGCCATGGATACCCTGCTTGAGTATGTTGGTGACGATATGATGCGGCTTAACAATGAGGCTGAGAAGCTGATATGCTACAGGCTGTCTCATAAATCGATCGATGAGGATGATGTAAAGGAGATATGCGTCAGGAATATCGATAATGATATCTTCGAAATGGTCAGCGCCATAGCCGCCAAGAACAAGAGAAAGGCCCTTAAGCTCTACTATGACCTTACAGCGCTTAAGGAAAGCCCGATGAAGATATTGTCCCTTATAGCCCGGGAGTTTAACCTTTTGCTCAGGGTTAAGGGGATCAAGGCTGATGGCGGAAGTAAGGATGATATTGTTAAGACATGCGGTATAAATCCCTATTTTGCGGGCCGGTATATTTCGGTGTCTTCGAGGTTTACACATGAGTACCTGAAGGCGGCGGTTACCGATTGCGTCGAAACGGAAGCTCTGTTTAAGCAGGGAAGGATAAATGATGTCATAGGAGTTGAGATGCTTTTGATAAAATACGCATCCTGATGAGAGCATTACATTTGAGTGAAGGAGGATACTATGCGAGATAATCCCAAGCCGTTACAGGTTTATAAACATTTTAAGGGTACCTATTACCAGGTGCTGACCGTGGCAAAGCATTCGGAAACAGGTGAGATGTTTGTCATCTATAAGGCTCTTTTCGGCTCGGATGATGTTTATGCGCGTCCCCTGGATATGTTCCTTTCCGAGGTGGATCATGATAAGTATCCGGAGGTTAAACAGAAGTGGAGGTTCGCCCTTGCAACGGGACAGAGTAAGGTGTCAGGATCAGCTTCGGTTCATCAGGAAGAAAGAGACGGTGAGGATGCAGACAAGTCTGAAGCAGCTGCGGATGACATGAAAGAAATGACAGAAGAAAAGAATGAGCAAACAGGATCATCTTCACAGGATGATTTTCTCGACAGGTTCCTGGATGCGGACACCTATGAGGAGAAGCTTGACGTCTTTACCGATATGTGGAAGACAATAGATGAAAGCAATATAGATAATGTGGCGACTATAATGGACCTTACCCTTACAGGCGAAACGCTGGAGGAGAAATATAAGGAGATATTAAGCCATCTTAAGATGAGGGCAAGATACGAGTCATCAAGATTGAGATAGGAATTTTTAAAGACTGGAGGAATTCATACCGAAATGAAGCTTTTGACCATTGTGATCCCCTGCTACAATTCGCAGGATTATATGAGGAAGGCGGTTGAATGTCTGCTCCCCGGCGGGGATGATGTTGAGATATTGATAGTTGACGACGGCTCAAAGGATGGGACCGCTGCCATCGCCGATGAATACGAAAGGAAGTACCCCGGAATAGTACGTGCCATCCATCAGGAGAATAAGGGCCATGGCGGGGCGGTGAACACCGGTATACAGAATGCGACGGGTATGTACTTTAAGGTGCTTGATTCCGATGACTGGTTTAAGGAGAGCGCTTATCTTGAGGTCCTTGATAAGCTTAGGGATCTTGCGGGGGGAAGTAAGGCTCTTGACCTTATGATATGTAATTTCGTATATGAGAAGGAGGGTAAGGAGCACAAGAAGGTCATGACGTATAAGTCGGCCCTTCCGGTGAATGAGATATTTACATGGAATGATGTAAGGCATTTCAAGAAAGGGCAGTATCTTCTGATGCATTCGGTCATCTACAGGACCAAGCTTTTGAGAGAGTGCGGAATGGTTCTTCCGGAGCATACATTCTACGTTGACAATATCTTCGTCTTCGAACCGCTCACTTATGTAAAGACCATGTACTATATGAACGTTAATCTGTACCGTTATTATATAGGGCGTGAAGACCAGTCCGTTAATGAAGACATCATGATAAAGCGTATAGACCAGCAGCTTAAGGTGAACAAGATCATGATAGATTATATGGCCGGAACCAGTAGATGCCTTCATCCCAAGCTTGAGCGCTATATGCTCAACTACCTTGATATCATGATGACCATATCCTCGATATTTCTTATCAAGGAAGGGAGCAGGGAAGCACTTAAGAAAAAGAAGGAACTGTGGGAGTATCTTAAGGAAAATGACAGAAGGGACTACTTCAGGTTAAGGTTCGGAATGCTGGGAAATGCAACCAACATTCCCGGTAGGGGCGGACGTAAGATATCGGTCCTTGAGTATAAGATCGCCCAGAGATTTGTGGGATTTAATTAGATCATTTCTGTTGTATTTTGAATTTGATTTATATATAATGTAACATGGTTTGTCAATTACGCTTTTTAGGAGGTATTTAAATGTATTCACTTGATGAAGTAAGATCAGTTGATCCCGAGATCGCGGAAGCCATTGTTAAGGAGCAGGAGAGGCAGAATTCACACATTGAGCTCATTGCTTCGGAGAACTGGGTAAGCAAGGCGGTAATGGCTGCCATGGGCAGTCCCCTTACCAATAAATATGCAGAAGGCTATCCCGGCAAGAGATATTACGGTGGGTGTGACTGTGTTGATATAGTTGAGGATCTTGCAAGGGAGAGAGCTAAGAAGCTCTTCGGCTGTGATTACGTAAATGTTCAGCCCCATTCGGGAGCGCAGGCCAACATGGCTGTATTTTTTGCCATGATGGAGCCCGGTGATACCTTCATGGGTATGAA
>DFKQ01000005.1:25213-27430 GCA_002373875.1 Lachnospiraceae bacterium UBA3641 | reverse complement strand
CAGGATCGGTCAGGGTATCGAATTCGACTACTGCTGCGTACATGCGGCCAAGGCCCTTAAGAAGCTGGGCTTTGAGACGATAATAGTCAATTGCAATCCCGAGACGGTATCAACGGATTACGATACATCCGACAAGCTCTATTTTGAGCCCCTTACACTTGAAGATGTGCTCAGTATCTACGAGAAGGAGAAGCCCCTTGGCGTTATCGCCCAGTTCGGTGGTCAGACCCCCCTTAACCTGGCGGCTGACCTTAAGAAGTACGGCGTGAATATCTTAGGTACCACACCTGAGACGATAGATCTTGCCGAGGACAGGGACCTCTTCCGTGAGATGATGGATAAGCTTGAGATCCCCATGCCCGAATCCAGAATGGCGGTAAATGTTGAAGAAGCCCTTGAATGTGCGAAAAAGATCGGCTATCCGGTTATGGTACGTCCTTCCTACGTCCTTGGCGGCCGCGGGATGGAAGTGGTCCATGACGATGAACACATGAAGGTATACATGGCAGCTGCGGTAGGTGTTACTCCCGACAGGCCCATCCTTATAGACCGTTTCCTCCACAATGCACTTGAGTGTGAGGCTGATGCCATAAGTGACGGGGAGAACGTATTTGTTCCTGCGGTAATGGAGCATATCGAGCTTGCGGGTATCCACTCGGGTGATTCTGCCTGCGTGCTTCCCTCAATAAATATCTCACCCAGGAACGTGGCCACGATCAAGGAATACACAAGGAAGATCGCCAGGGAGATGAATGTCCGCGGCCTTATGAACATGCAGTATGCGATAGAGGATGGTAAGGTATACGTGCTTGAAGCCAATCCCAGGGCTTCACGTACAGTTCCCCTTGTTTCCAAGGTATGCAACATAAGGATGGTACCCCTTGCAACAGAGATCATAACCATGCCACTTACGGGTAAAGAATCACCTGTTCCGGCACTTGAGGAGAAGAACTTCAAGCATTGCGGTGTCAAGGAAGCGGTGTTCCCCTTCAATATGTTCCAGGAGGTCGATCCCCTTTTAGGACCTGAGATGCGGTCTACGGGTGAGGTCCTCGGAATGGCCGAGACCTTCGGGGAAGCCTACTTTAAGGCTCAGGAAGCAACCCAGACCAGGCTGCCGCTTGAAGGAACCGTGCTTATAAGCGTTAACGACAGGGATAAGGCAGAGCTTGTGGAAGTTGCGAAGATGTTCAATGACTGCGGCTTTAAGATAATCGCAACCGGAGGAACCTGTGATATGATAGTGGATGCAGGTATTCCCGCGACCAGGATATTCAAGCTCCAGCAGGGACGTCCCAATGTCCTTGATGCCATCACCAATAATGAGGTGGACCTTGTTATCAACACACCGGATGATAAGAAGGGCGCCATGGATGATTCATATATAAGGAAGGGAGTCATCAAGGCCCGCATCCCTTATGTTACCACTATGGCAGCCGCGAAGGCATCGGCCCAGGGTATCAAGGCAATGCAGGATAAGACTTCGGGCGTTAAGTCATTGCAAAGGTTCCATGCAGAGATTAATTAAAGGAGAGTTACCATGTTAGATATGAAGTTCGTCAGGGAGAATCCTGATATCGTTAAACAGAATATTAAGAATAAATTCCAGGAGGAGAAGCTTCCCCTCGTTGATGAGGTCATCGGACTTGACGCAAGGTCACGCGCGGCCAAGCAGGAGGCCGATGAATTGAGGGCCAACCGTAATAAGATAAGCAAGCAGATAGGTGCCCTTATGGCACAGGGTAGGAAGGAAGAGGCAGAAGAGGTTAAGAAGGAAGTCACCAAGAACTCAGAGCGTCTTGCCGAGCTTGAAGCCCTTGAAGCCGAGCTGGCCGAGAAGGTAACAAAGATCATGATGACCATTCCCAATATCATCGATCCTTCGGTTCCGATAGGCAAGGATGATTCGGAGAATGTTGAGGTAACAAAGTACGGTGACCCGGTGGTGCCTGACTTTGAGATACCGTATCATACGGATATCATGGAGAGGTTCGACGGTATAGACCTTGACGCCGCAGGTAAGGTTGCGGGTAATGGTTTCTACTACCTAATGGGCGATATCGCAAGGCTTCATTCGGCCGTTATATCATATGCGCGTGACTTTATGATCGATCGGGGATTTACCTACTGCGTGCCTCCGTTTATGATCAGGAGTAATGTTGTTACCGGCGTTATGTCCTTTGCCGAGATGGATGCCATGATGTATAAGATCGAGGG
>DFKQ01000005.1:13478-25162 GCA_002373875.1 Lachnospiraceae bacterium UBA3641 | reverse complement strand
AGATCGAGGGCGAGGACCTCTACCTTATCGGTACCAGCGAACATTCAATGATCGGTAAGTTTATTGATACTATAGTCGAGGAGGATTCGCTTCCGAGGACACTTACATCATATTCACCCTGCTTCCGTAAGGAGAAGGGGGCTCACGGTATCGAGGAGCGCGGTGTATACAGGATCCACCAGTTTGAGAAGCAGGAGATGATCGTTGTATGTAAGCCTGAAGAATCACCCATGTGGTTTGACAAGCTGTGGCAGAACACCGTCGATCTGTTCCGCTCCATGGACATTCCGGTACGTACCCTTGAGTGCTGCTCAGGTGACCTTGCCGACCTTAAGGTAAAGTCATTCGATGTCGAGGCATGGAGCCCCAGACAGAAGAAGTACTTCGAGGTCGGCTCATGCTCGAACTTGGGTGATGCCCAGGCAAGAAGGCTTAAGATAAGGGTTAACGGTAAGGATGGCAAGTATTTTGCCCACACCCTCAATAATACGGTTGTTGCGCCTCCGAGAATGCTCATTGCCTTCCTTGAGAACAACTTAAATGCAGACGGAAGCGTTAACATTCCGGAAGTGCTTCGTCCATATATGGGCGGCAAGGACAAGCTTATACCCAAACACTGATTGTCACATTTGCTGACACACCGGTTCAGAACCAATGTGTCATTTTAGGAAATTATGGCTTACACATACATACATAAGACACAATATTATGAGAGCGACCAGATGGGAGTCATCCATCACTCGAACTATATCAGATGGTTTGAGGAAGCAAGGACTGCCTATATGGATGACCGCGGCTACGCATATGCAAGGCTTGAGCATGAAGGCATTGTTTCGCCGGTGCTTACGGTTGAATGCGAATATAAGAAGATGATAAGGTTCGGGGATACCGCAAGGATCGTGGTTGAACTGGAGAAGTTCAACGGGATCAAGATGGTCGTGTCGTATAAGGTATATCTTGATTCCACCGGAGAGCTGTGTACCATAGGTAAGACCAGTCATTGCTTCCTTAACAGAGACAATAAGCCTGTTTCCATGAAGAAGACTAATCCGGAATTCTACCAGAAGATGCTTGATAAAAGGAGTCAAGGTTAAGCATTTTTAATCAATGTATAGAGAGGAAAACTAATGGAGCAGGAAAGACGTCTCGCGGTCCTGATCGACGCTGAGAATATTTCAATCAGATATATCAAGTTCATTCTGGATGAGATCAGCAACTACGGTATAGCTACATACAAGAGGGCATACGGTGACTGGACCAACCCCTCAACAGCCGGCTGGAAGGATGTTGTCCTTAAGAATTCGATAACCCCGGTCCAGCAGTATTCCTACACGCAGGGTAAGAATTCGACCGATTCGGCAATGATAATCGATGCCATGGACATACTTTATTCCGGTAAGGTCGACGGCTTCTGTCTGGTAAGCTCGGACAGTGACTTTACAAGGCTGGCGGCACGTTTACGTGAAGCAGGCATGCTGGTCATCGGAATGGGTGAACAGAAAACGGTAGAAGCTTTCAGGGCATCCTGTACCATGTTTAAGTATCTGGAGGTCCTGGCAGCAGAGGAGACTCAGGAGGGCGACACCTCCAGGGATGACATTGAAGAGACTATCCTTAAGATCATTACCGATAATGACGCCAATGACAAGGATACGACAGTGGGTGAACTGGGAAACAAGATAAGCAACCGCCATGCTGACTTTGATGTGCGTAATTACGGCTATTCCAAGCTGAGCAAGTTCCTTGAGTCCTTCAAGAGCCTGCATCTTAAGCAGGCAGGGAAGACGATATATGTGGATATCGCGGAATCGGATATTACCAAGGATCAGATAGAAAAGATCGCAAGGGATATAGTGAGCCAGGCATCGGGAAGAACCATGAGCCTGCCGGAGCTTAAGCAGAAGATAGAGAAAAAGGTTACCAATTTCAATATAAGAAATTACAAGTACTCCAAGTTTTCCCAGTTCATAAACGATATGGACGGGATGACGGTAAATAACAACACGGTCAGGCTGAAAAGTTAAGGAGTCGTTTATGAAGATAGGTATCATAGGGGCGGGGAATATTGCGGGAACCATGGCTACGACCCTTGCTCAGCTTAAGGGCACCGAATGCTATGCCATAGCATCCAGAGATATTGCAAGGGCCAGGGCATTTGCCGATAAATACGGGTTTGAGAAGGCCTACGGTTCCTACTCGGATATGCTTTCCGACCCTTACGTTGAACTTGTTTATATTGCAACACCACATTCCCATCATTATGACCATATCAGGATGTGTTTAAATCACGGTAAACATGTTTTGTGCGAGAAGGCCTTCTGCGCAAATGCAGCTCAGGCCGAAGAGGTTCTGTATATGGCCGAGGAGAGGGGACTGTTATTGGCTGAGGCCATGTGGACCAGATACATGCCTATGCGGGGCCTTATTAATAAGGTGCTTAAGTCGGGTATCATCGGGAATCCCACATCCTTATCGGCAAATCTGGGTTATCCCCTTATAACGAAGTCGCGTCTTGTGCGTCCGGAGCTTGCCGGCGGTGCTCTTCTTGATCTGGGTGTTTATGTTTTGAATTTCGCATCCATGGTTTTCGGCGACGGAATTGATTCAATAGCTGCCAACTGCGTAAAGCTTGATTCGGGAGTGGATGCCCAGGAGAATATCATGTTAACCTATCGGGATGGTAAGATGGCTTCCCTGTATGCCACCATGCTGGCCCAGACCGACAGGCGGGGACTTATCAACGGAACAAACGGGTATATTGAGATAGAGAACATCAATAACTATGAGATGGTCAGGGTGTTCAACCTTGAACGGAAGATCGTGGCCGAATATGCCGCACCCACGCAGATAACCGGTTATGAATATGAGGTCCAGTCCGTTATGCGTGCCATCAGGGAGGGGAAGATCGAATGCCCGGAGATGCCTCATGCCGAGATCCTGAGAATGATGCAGCTCATGGATTCCATAAGGGGCGCGTGGGGTATCGAATATCCCTTCGAGCGGGAAAATCCGATGAGGACCGCATCATCTGAGGACGGAGTTCACAGGATAAAGAAGGTAAAAAAGCAGAAGTCTGTGGTCCGTAAGATCAGTGAGAAGTCGGTATCCGATACCGAATATGAAAACACGGTCAAGCCCAAGGCCAGCAATGCCAAGGATGCCAGAGATATGCTTCCCGAGAGCCCTCATAAGGGAATCACAGACAGGCTGCCGCAGGAGGCTGACTTTGAAGCAACTGTAGTTCCGGATAAGTTAAAGGACGCGCCGGTCGTTAAGAAGCCTGAGAACGATGATGAACAGATAATAGAGGCTGAACTTAGGAAGCATGAGCAGGTTCTTGAAAGGGAGCGGGCAAGGGCAGAAATTGAAGAGAAGCGGCTGGCTGAGGAGAAGCTTAGGCTTGAAGCCGAGGAAGCCGAAAGAAAGAGAAGGGAAGAGGAACACAGGAAGCAATCGGCAAAAAGGGTAAAGTCACCCACTGAGCAGCTCTTCAATCTGGGAGCAGAGTTGAGGGTGTATGAAGATCGCCCTGCCGGCAGTGTTACCGACAGAATACGTGGGCTGAGTATTGAGAATGATTCGGAAATAACGTCAGGAAGCGTCATTGAAAAGCTTCAGAAGCTGAATGTAGAGGACGATTCGGCGGATCCTGCCTTTCAGAGAAGAAGGGGTGAGCCTTCCGCCCGGTGAAGTCATTGAATTCTTCCGATATGAAACAAAAATATATTTTTATGCTTGACATGAGAGGGCCTAAGACATAGAATGTAATAGTGTGCGAGCGAAAGTCCGTGTCATTTTGTGAGCACATTTATGATTCGGTTTATACGGGGTCAATTTTACGCGAAGGAGGTGTAAGGATGGCTAACATTAAATCAGCTAAGAAGAGAATTCTTGTTATCGAGACTAAGACTGAGCGCAATAAGGCTGCCAAGTCCAAGGTTAAGACCTTTGTCAAGAAGGTATACGCTGCTATCGATGCAGGTGATAAGGCCGCTGCCGACGAGGCACTTAAGGCTGCTATTTCCGAAATAAGCAAGGCTGCTTCCAAGGGTATCTACCATAAGAGTACAGCTTCGAGAAAGATATCACGTTTAACCAAGGCAGTTAACAAGATTGCGTAAGTATTTATCATAAAAGAAGAGGTCAGGTACCGTCAAACCTGACCTCTTCTTTTTGCGAAACAACACAAAACTTTGAAAAAGAAAAAGGAAAATGGGAAATAATGGCGAATATATTATGGTGTGAGCAAAAAAGGAAGGGATGAGCCGCATGACTATACGTGAGATGCTCGAACGCAGGGAGAAGGAATACTTAAGACCATGTGCGACCCTGTCTGTTAATACAAGAGGCAGGGATGTCTGTGAACAGGAGTGCGATATAAGGCCTGTTTTCCAAAGGGACAGGGATCGTATTCTCCACTCCAAGTCATTCAGGCGGCTTAAGGATAAGACTCAGGTGTTTCTGACACCGGAGGGTGACCATTACAGGACCAGGCTTACTCATACGCTGGAGGTTTCTCAGAACGCAAGGACAATAGCCAAGGCGTTGAGACTTAACGAGGATCTGGTTGAAGCCATTGCGCTGGGCCATGACCTTGGACATACTCCCTTCGGACACGCAGGCGAGCGGGCCCTTGACAGGGTGTGTCCTGCAGGCTTTAAACATAATGTACAGAGCAGACGGGTAGTGGAAGTGCTTGAAAAGGAAGGCAAGGGCCTTAACCTTACATGGGAAGTAAGGGATGGAATACTTAATCATCAGACCTCTTCAATGCCTGAAACTCTTGAGGGCAGGATTGTCCGCTTATCGGACAAGATCGCCTATATCCACCATGATATGGACGATGCCATAAGAGGCAGGATATTAAGTGAGAACGATATTCCCAAGGACCTTCGCAACACCCTGGGTGATACGACTACCAAGCGGCTTGACCGGTTTATACATGACATAATAACCACAAGTCAGGATATTGACGATATTAAGATGTCCGACGAGATAGGGCAGGCAATGATGGATTTAAGGCAGTTCATGTTCGAGAATGTCTACCAGAATCCCAAGGCCAAGGGCGAAGAGGTTAAGGCCGAACGCCTGGTCGAGAACCTGTATGAGTATTATTATAAGAACAATTACATGCTTCCCGAGGAGTATAAGCAGCTCATGGAGAAGTGCGGAGACAGCCTGGAGCGGGTTGTATGCGACTACATCTCGTCGATGTCAGACAGGTTTGCCATAGCGGTATTTAACGACATTTATATGCCTGATTCATGGAAAGATTGAACTGTGAGGAACGAGCAATTTGTATTACCCTGATAACCTCGTTGAAGAGGTAAGGTCAAGAAATGATATAGTGGACGTAATATCATCCTACGTCCGTTTACAGAAGAAGGGAAGCAACCACTTCGGTCTGTGCCCCTTCCATAATGAAAAGTCAGCCTCATTCTCCGTTAACCAGGCCAGACAGATGTATCATTGCTTTGGCTGCGGCAAAAGCGGTAACGTGATCACCTTTATAATGGAGTATGAGAATTACACCTTCCCGGAAGCCCTTAAGCTTCTTGCGGACAGGGCAGGGGTGGCCCTGCCTGAGATCGAGTACACTAAGGAGGCAAGAGAGAAGGATAACCTTAAAGCCCGGATACTCGAAGCCTATAAGGAAGCCGGTAAGTACTATTATTATCAATTAAGAAGCGATGCCGGTAAACGGGCCATGGATTACTTCAGGGACAGGGGCTTATCGGATGAAACGATAAACAAGTTCGGTCTGGGATATGCGGTCACGGGCCGGAACCTGATGTACCGGTATCTCAAGAGTAAGGGATATGACGATAAGGTTCTAAGCGAAATGCGTATCTTCCACATGAACGAGAAGGAAGGCATGACGGACATGTTCTGGAACAGGGCTATCTTTCCCATTATGGATGTGAATCACAGGGTGATCGCCTTCGGAGGCCGGGTCATGGGACAGGGCGAGCCCAAGTACCTTAATTCGCCTGAAACCGTGGTCTTCGACAAGGGACGTAATCTTTACGGACTGAATCATGCACGGACAGCAAGGAAGAATAACCTTATCGTGTGTGAGGGATATATGGATGTGATCGCGCTTCATCAGGCAGGCTTTAATCAGACGGTCGGGGCATTGGGAACGGCACTTACGTCAGGACATGTGAATCTGCTTAAACGCTATACGGAGAATGTACTCCTGTGTTATGACAATGATGGGGCAGGTGTTAAGGCCAATCTTCGTGCCATACCGATATTGCGCGGAGCGGGTGTATCGGCTAAGGTCATAAACATGAGTCCTTATAAGGATCCGGATGAATTCATAAAGAATCTGGGACCTGAGGAATTCGAAACAAGGATAAGAAATGCGGAAAATGCCTTCTATTATGAGGTGAGGATGCTTGAGGGCGTTTACGACCTTAAGGATCCCGAAGGTCGAACGAGGTTTACTAATGAGCTGGCCAAGAAGCTGATAAGGTTCGAGGATCCGATAGAGAGGGATAATTATCTTGAGGCCATATGCGGCAAGTACCACATAAATATCGAAAACATGAGCAGGCTTATCGGCAAGCTTGCGGCCAAGGGTGAGGGAATACCGCAGTACGACAGGCCAAGATCCTTAAGCGCTGCAGCGAAGGATAAGGATTCGGGTATAAAGAAGGTGCAGAAGCTCCTGCTCACATGGCTGTGTGAGGAGCCTGAGATATATAAGCAGATAAGCGGATACCTTAATGCGGATGACTTTACGGAGGAGATATACAGGACTGTTGCCGGAGTTCTGTTTGAGCAGATAGATGAGGGGGAGGTTAATCCTGCCGGTATCATCAGCCGTTTTACGGATGAGGATGAGCAGAATGAAGTGGGCAGCATCTTTAATACCAGGCTTGAGATGTTAACTACTCCGAAGGAGAAGGAGCAGGCATTTAAAGACATACTTATCAAGGTAAAGTCACACAGCTTCGACTTAAAGGCAAGACAAGGAGATCCGGCTGATGTGGAAATGATAAACAGGGTCATAGAGAATAAGAAAAAGCTGCAGGAGCTTAAGAATCTTCGATTACATATTAACGGCGATGAAGATAAATAGATCAGATATATAATCACCCTGAGCGCAGAGAAGGGTTATAGGAGGAGAAAATGATGAGTAAAAAGGAAACGGTAAGGAAGGAAACCGGGAAGAAGGAGAAGACCGCAGGCAAGACATCCGGGAAGAAGGTCGAGAAGGCTGCCGAGGCCGATATCGACAATGATCTTGATAACGATATCGAGAATGACGAGGCTTCCGGAGAGCAGGATGACAGGCTTGACGAGATCATCAGGGAGAGGTTAAAGACCCTTCTTGCCAAGGCAAAAAAGAAGAAGAACGTCCTTGAGAGTCAGGAGATAACTCTCTTCTTCGCGGATATGGATATACAGGATGATCAGATGGACAGGATCACCGATTATCTTGAACAGAACGGGGTCGATATTCTCAAGATAACGGAGGATGATGAAGAAGAACCCGATGAAGAGATAATCCTGTCCGAGGAAGATGAGGTTGACGTTGAGAATATCGATCTGTCAGTCCCTGACGGAGTGAGCATTGAAGACCCCGTCAGGATGTACCTTAAGGAGATAGGTAAGGTTCCCCTGCTGACAGCGGAGGAGGAGATAGAGCTTGCCCAGAAGATGGAGAAGGGCGGTGAGGAGGGTGAAGAGGCCAAGAAACGTCTGGCTGAAGCCAACCTCCGTCTGGTAGTAAGTATCGCCAAGAGATATGTGGGTAGGGGAATGTTGTTTCTTGACCTTATTCAGGAAGGAAACCTCGGACTTATTAAGGCGGTCGAGAAGTTCGATTACAAGAAGGGATATAAGTTCTCAACCTATGCAACCTGGTGGATACGACAGGCCATAACCCGTGCTATCGCGGATCAGGCCAGAACGATACGTATACCCGTTCATATGGTTGAGACCATAAATAAGCTTATAAGGGTCAGCCGCCAGCTTCTGCAGGAACTGGGGCGTGAGGCCACAGCTGAAGAGATAGCCGAAGAGATGAACCTTCCCGTTGAGAGGGTGCGTGAGATATTAAAGATATCCCAGGAACCCGTGTCGCTTGAGACTCCCATCGGTGAGGAGGAGGATTCACATCTGGGGGACTTTATACAGGATGACAATGTTCCGGTTCCGGCTGATGCGGCTGCATTCACGCTTCTTAAGGAGCAGCTGGTTGAGGTTCTCGGTACCCTGACAGACAGGGAGCAGAAGGTATTGCGCCTGCGTTTCGGCCTTGATGACGGAAGGGCCAGAACCCTTGAGGAAGTGGGCAAGGAATTCAATGTAACCCGTGAGCGTATCAGGCAGATAGAAGCCAAGGCGTTAAGGAAGCTCCGTCATCCCAGCAGAAGCAGGAAGCTCAAGGACTACTTGGATTAACAGAGGATCGAATATGCCCCTTTCAGAACGCCTTACAGCCGTTGCACAGCTTATAACTCCGGGCCTTAGGGTGGCCGATGTGGGCTGTGATCACGGTTATCTGGCCATTTATCTTATTAAAAATCAAATATCCGGGCATGTTATCGCAATGGATATAGGCTGCGGCCCTCTTGAGAGGGCCATACAGCACGTACAGGAAGCAGGTCTGACCGAGGATATCGAGATAAGATTATCGGACGGACTTACAGAGCTTAAAAAGAACGAGGCTGACTGTATTGTAATGGCTGGCATGGGCGGCCCCCTTATGGTCGATATCATGAAGAGGGGAGAAGAGATATGCAATGAAGCTCATGAATTCATTCTCCAACCACAGTCAGAGATTGATAAGGTCAGGCATTTTCTTGAGGATAACGGGTACAGGATAGTATCCGAGGACATAGTCCTTGAGGAAGGCAAGTTCTATCCCATGATGAAGGCCATACATGGTGATATGAAGCTTAATAATGAGATATATTACAGGTTCGGCAAGATCCTTATTCATGAGGAACATCCGGTACTGAGGGCGTATTTGAGAAACGAACGCAGGCAGCTTATTGAGATAAGAAATGAACTTATGGATTCACCCCGAACAGGCAGGGTTAAGGAGCGGCTTAAGGAAATTGCTTCGGATATAGGGATAGTTGACGAGGCTATCTTAATGAGTGATAAATATAGAGGTGATAATTATGAAATGTCTTGACATCATGAACGCCTTGGAAGAACTGTCACCGGTGAACTATGCTGAGGATTGGGATAACGTGGGCCTTATTGTGGGCAGGAAGGATAAGGAGGTCCGTAAGGTCTATATTGCTGTCGATGCTACGGATGAGGTGATAGACAGCGCGATCAAGGTTCAGGCAGATATGTTGATAACGCATCATCCGCTTATCTTCAGGGCTGTCAAGAAGGTCAATTCGGATGATTTCATAACACGCCGTGTACTCAGGCTGGCCAGGCATGATATCAGCTATTATGCAATGCATACTAACTTTGATGTAATGGGGATGGCCGATGCGGCTGCCGATGAGCTGGGACTTAAGAGACGGACCGTATTAAACGTTACTTATGAAGATGATATAGCCAAGGAAGGTTTCGGCCGTGTGGGACGCCTGCCTTCAGTTATGACCTTAAAAGAGTGCGCCGAACACGTCAAGCATTGCTTCAGGCTTAAGAATGTACGGGTTTATGGGGAATTGGATACGGAATTGGAAACAGCTGCTATTTGTCCGGGGTCCGGAAAATCAATGATAGGAGATGCGGTCAGGGCAGGAGCGGATGTATATATAACAGGCGATATTGAACATCACGATGGTCTGGATTGTCTTGCTCAGGGGCTTTCGGTAATTGATGCCGGTCATTACGGGATCGAGAAGATATTCATTAATTATATAAGAGAGTATTTAAGGCGGAATTTCCCTGACCTGGCAGTTTATAATCATAAGGATGTGGATGTGTTTGTAATCATCTGATAAAGGATATAAGGAGGACAACTATGGGGAAAATGTATAAAATAACAGTAGGGGGCAAGGTGACGGAATACCCGTCCGGGACAACCTATGAGCAGGTAGCTGATGATAATCAGGGGGATTATAAGGCACGTATTGTCCTCGCAAATACCGGCGGTAAGTTAAGGGAGCTTAATAAGAAGATAACCGGTGACTGTGAGATTGATTTCAAGACCGTTTCCGACAGGTCGGGTTATAAGACATACAGGAGGACAGCGACCTTCATAATGATCAAGGCGATCCGTGATGTTGCGGGCACCAAGATGCTTGAGAAGATCAAGGTTGAGTTCGCCATAGGCAAGGGAATATACACTTCCATAAGCGGAAGGGTCAGCGTTGATGAGGACTTCCTTAAGAAGGTCAAGTCACGCATGGATGAGATAGTAAATGCGAACATTCCGATAAAGAAGGAGTCCTATGATCTTGATGATGCTATAGAGCTTTTCAGAAGTGAAGGCATGAAGGATAAGGAGCGGCTGTTCAAATACCGCAGGGCCTCCAAGGTCAATGTCTATTCCATAGATGGATTTTATGATTATTATTACGGATATATGTGCCCATCTACCGGGTATGTTAAGCTATATGACCTTATACCCTATGATGAGGGATTTATCCTTCAGATGCCGGCACGAAAGAAACCGGATGAGGTTCCTCCATTTGTCCCTCAACATAAGCTTTTCAATACGATGAAGGAATCCACCAAGTGGGGAATCTCGCTTGATATGGAGACGGTAGGAGCCCTTAATGACAAGATATGCCGGGGGCAGGTAGAAGATCTGGTTCTGGTATCCGAGGCCCTTCAGGAGGCCAAGATCGCCGAGATAGCATCGGAAATAGCAGAACACAAGGATGTTAAGTTCATTATGATCGCAGGTCCTTCTTCATCCGGTAAGACCAGTTTCTCACACCGTCTTAGCATACAGCTAAGGGCCAAGGGACTTGTTCCTCATCCAATCGCTCTCGATAATTATTTTAAGAACAGGGAGGATACACCCCTTGATGAAAACGGGAAGTATGATTTCGAATGCCTGGGGGCCATGGATGTGGAGGGCTTTAACAATGATATGAAGAAGCTGCTTGCGGGTGAGACTGTTGAGCTGCCTTCATTCAACTTCAAGATCGGCAAGAGAGAGTATAAGGGTGATTACATGCACCTTAATAAGGAAGATGTGCTGGTGCTCGAGGGGATTCACGGGCTTAACGAGAAGATGAGCTACGCGCTTCCGGCTGAGAGTAAGTATAAGATATATATAAGCGCATTGACATCGCTTAATGTGGATGAACATAACAGGATATCCACTACAGATACCAGGCTTCTTCGCCGTATGGTAAGGGATAACAGGACCAGAGGGACTTCGGCTTCCGGGACTTTGGCCATGTGGCAGTCGGTCAGAAAGGGCGAGGAGGAGAATATCTTCCCCTTCCAGGAGAGTGCGGATGCCATGTTTAATTCTGCGCTTATATATGAACTTGCGGTTCTTAAGCAGTTCGCAGAGCCCCTGCTTTTTGCGATAGAGAAGGATGATCCCGAATATCTTGAAGCCAAGAGGCTGCTTAAGTTCCTTGACTATTTCGTAAGCTTCACATGTGAAGATGTTCCCAAGAATTCGCTAATGAGGGAATTCATAGGGGGATCAATATTTAATGTATAAATATATATGAGTGGAACGAACAATCGCCGGTCTTGGATCGGTCCAAGACGGGAGGAAAGTCCGGGCTTCACAG
>DFKQ01000005.1:0-13401 GCA_002373875.1 Lachnospiraceae bacterium UBA3641 | reverse complement strand
CGTCCGGTGGAGGTGACTCTAAGGATAGTGCAACAGAAATGATACCGCCTGCTTAGCAGGTAAGGGTGAAATGGCGGTGTAAGAGACCACCGCCGGTACGGTAACGTACCGGGCATATGTAAACCCCATCCGAAGCAAGACCAAGCAGAGGGCTATACGGCTGCCCGTCGTGCCTTCAGGTAGGTCGCTTGAGGCGATCGGTAACGGTCGTCCTAGATAGATGATTGTTCAAGACAGAACCCGGCTTACAGTTCCACTCATAAAAAAGTGACACATTGGCTCTGAGTCAATGTGTCACTTTTTTCTTATTTACGCATATTGCCCGAGTACATCTCCTCACAGTATTTACATCTGTAGATCTCCTTCTCGGGATCTGTTAGAACGAAAACATGTGTGAGTTCCTGTTCGATCGAAGTTATGCAGCGGGGATTCTTGCATTTTATAACATTTTTAATTTCTTTAGGCAGCACGAGATCCTTCTTCTCGACTATCTCCCCGTCTTTGATCACGTTGACCGTGATGTTATGGTCTATAAAACCCAGGATATCAAGGTCCAGCATGTCGATGTCGCATTCAACCTTCAGGATATCCTTCTTGCCCATTTTATTGCTTTTGGCGTTTTTGATGATAGCGACCGTGCAGTCGAGCCTGTCAAGCTTAAGATCGTGGTATATTGACATGCTCTTTCCGGCCTTAATATGATCGAGTACAAAGCCTTCTTCGATTTTTCCTACGTTAAGCATTTTTTATACCTCCTATGTCATAAGGCATCCACCGCAAGCGGTCCGCCCTTATGACGAATACTAAACCAGTTCAAGCAGTGTAAGTATAAGCGCCATCCTTATATACATTCCATATTGCACCTGCTTAAAGTACACAGCCCTGGGATCATCATCCACCTCGACGGATATCTCGTTAACGCGGGGAAGGGGATGGAGAACCATCATATCTTTTTTGGCCATATCCATCTTCTCCTTGGTAAGTATGTAGAAGTCCTTCAACCTTACATAATCTTCCTCGTTGAAGAAACGTTCCTTCTGAACCCTGGTCATGTAGAGGATATCAAGCTCAGACATCACATCCTCGAGCTTGATCACTTCCTTATACGGTATATTGTTTCGATCAAGAACATCAATCCTGATGTAATCAGGTATTCGAAGTTCTTCCGGAGAGATAAATATGAAATTGATACCGGGGTATCGCTTGAGTGCATTGATGAGAGAGTGGACCGTACGTCCGAACTTAAGGTCACCACAGAGACCGATAGTCATGTTGCCAAGCTGACCTTTAAGGGAACGTATTGTCATCAGGTCGGTAAGTGTCTGGGTGGGATGCTGGTGTCCTCCATCGCCTGCGTTGATCACGGGGATCCTTGATTTGCTTGCAGCTACCATGGGGGCGCCTTCCTTGGGATGTCTCATGGCACATATATCAGCGTAGCAGGAGATGATCCTTATAGTGTCAGAGACGCTCTCGCCCTTAGCGGCGGATGAAGAATCAGCCGAGGCAAATCCCAGTACCCGGCCGCCCAGGTGAAGCATTGCAGATTCGAAACTAAGCCTTGTTCTGGTACTTGGTTCATAGAAGCATGTGGCCAGCACCTTGCCATCGCACATATGTGCGTATTTATCCCTGTTCTTCTCAATATCGGAAGCTATGTCCATGAGCCTGTCAAGCTCCTCCACCGAGAAATCCAGAGGACTCATTAAATGTCTCATAAGTATCCTCCCTTAAGTTGATTACCTAAGTAGATACTTTAACACATCATTGATTTAGATGCTACAATATTTAGATGAATATTTGACTTTTTCACATATATATGCTTAAATCTAATTAGAAAGGTGCTACCCGTACAGCAACGGTTTAGCCCCCTGAATAGTTTGTAAAATAACCGCTAAGTTTGTGAGGCTGGGCGGTTATTTTGCATTCTTACCGATTTTATATCCTGCGGCAAATGCCATGAAGACAAGTGTCATTAATGCAGAGAACTCTAAAACAGTCATTGTGCATCAGTCCCTTCCGTCTTATTTCCCTAAGCAATTCCTCCATATTGCGGGATGAATTAAGTTCAACAGTGTCAGAGGGCTAACCGCCACCGTTTAGGTAGCACCGTATACATGGTAACATATCGAACGGACGTTTGCAATACATGTGTTCGGGCTTTGCGGAATTAATATTTGACATTTTATACTAAATGTAGTCTAATATGTATAGAAAAGGTGCTACCCGTACAGCAACGGTTTAGCCCTGTATTTTTGGTTAAGTAACCGCTAAGTTTGTCAGGCTCGGGCGGTTACTTTGCATTTTTACCGATTTTATATCCTGCGGCAAATGCCATGAAGACAAGTGTCATTAATGCAGAGAACTCTAAAACAGTCATTGTGCATCAGTCCCTTCCGTCTTATTTCCCCTAAGCATTTCCTCCATATTGCGGGATGAATTAAGTTCAACAGTGTCAGAGGGCTAACCGCCACCGTTTAGGTAGCACCATATACATTGTAACATATCGAACAAACATTCACAATGATTAATTATGGTATATTTCAAAGAAATTATGTGTTAAAATAATTATGAATAAATTACTGCAAAAGGGGGTATATCATGGCAACTTACACAGAGAGAAAACGCTGGCTGTTTTTGGGACTTCCGTTTACCTTCACCAAATATACGGTAAATGAGGACAGGCTCATAATCAATAAGGGTCTCTTGAGAACGACGGAAGACACCTGCTATTTATATAAGATCATCGACATTAAGCTGGAACGCTCCATTTGCGAGCGGTTATTCGGCATGGGAACGATCCTGTGTTATACAGGAGATGTGACCGATAAGGTGATCAAGCTCATCCACATCAAGAACAGCAAGAAGATAAATGACTATCTGCTCGATCAGTCGGAGGAGATGCGCCGCAAGAGACGTACTCTTAATACATTAAGCCTTACGCAGGGAATGACGGATATTGATGACGCAGATTTGGACAGCTAAATTTTCAGGCAGTAATTTAAACTATCAGGATAACTTAAGATATAATGGATCATACACAGGCGTATAATGGCATATCGGGACTTGGCAGGCAGAAGATAAAGCTGGGGCTTGAAAGGATGCGTGAACTCATGCATCTCCTTGGTGACCCGCAGGACAGCCTTAAGTTCATTCATGTTGCAGGTACGAACGGCAAGGGTTCGACCTGCAGCTTTATTTCTGCGTGCCTTACTGCCATGGGCTACAGGGTGGGAATGTACACTTCACCCGCCGTTGAAGATGTAAGGGAGCAGTATACGATAAACGGAGCGTGGATAAGTGAGGAGGATTATGCAGCATATGTCACCATGCTTTATTCTGTACTGCTTGGACGTACATCGGAGCAGGCGAATAACGAGTCGTCTTTTAGACTTTCCGAGGTGGTAAGCAGTGGAAGCGCCGGAGTAATGAAGGACGATATGCCCACGGCCTTTGAACTTGAGACGGCACTAGCGTTTTGCTATTTTCAGGATATGCAGTGTGACTTTGTGGTCCTTGAGACCGGTCTTGGCGGGAGCGGCGATGCCACCAATATCGTGTCGACGACCGTACTTTCAGTCCTGACTTCAATAAGTGAGGATCATCTTGGTATGATCGGTAATAACCTTGAGGAAATAGCGCGTACCAAGGCAGGTATAATCAAGCCGGGCGTACCTGTTGTTATGCTTGATTCCGGGGATACAGTCCGCAGGGTGATGGAAGAGGTGTGTGACAGGCAATCAAGCCGTTTGTATACGGTAAATCCCGGCGATATTCATATGAAGCAAAACCGTAGATTATCGACTTATACAAATACAGATGAATCTTCAATAATATATTCAACAATAGGGGATGCGGCAACTGAAGACGCGGCAATATTTGACTACAAAACCCATAAGAATATAGAACTTGCCGCTTCCGGTGTATACCAGCCATACAATGCAGCCCTGGCTCTTGAGGCGCTTGATATTCTTGGCAGCCTTAATATCCTTGATGGTCCAAATCACGCAGGCAAATATGACCCGCATAAGGCAGAAGAAGTGATCGGCAAAGTCATTGTACCCTTCAGGATGCAGAAGATAAGCGATGATCCCCTGTTTTATCTTGACGGAGCCCATAACCCCGATGCAGCGATCCGTCTTAAGGAAACGGTTGAACTAATGTTTCCGGGCTATAAGCTTATATTCATTATCGGAATGTTCAGGGATAAGGATTACAGGGCGGTAGTCAGGACCATGGCTCCGCTTGCATCTCATATAATAACCGTACAGACACCTGATTCTTCACGTGCATTGCCAGCGGAAGATTTAAGAAACTGCATTCTTGAGGAATCAAAACGACTTGAAGACGGTATAAAACTGACAGTGGAAGACGTTGAAGCGCTCCCTATAGCTAAAGCAGTTAATCGAAGCATTTCCCTGGCAGCAGAATACAGAGACAAAGGCGATCACCCATGTATCCTTGCTTTTGGCTCATTATCATATTTGAAGTATATTATCCAATATTTGATTTGATATTGACTGTAGTACCAAAACATAGTACCATAATTATATGAACAACAAACATATTAAGACGTATAATAAGATATTTTCGAATCCAATCCATGCAGATATTGACTGGAAAGATATTGAGGGATTATTCATTGCACTTGGAGCAGAGATATCAGAGGGGGATGGTTCGAGAGTCAGAGTACTGCTGAACGGTGAGAGAGCAGTATTTCACAGACCTCATCCTGAAAATGTAACCGATAAAGGCGCTGTAAAGGCAGTTCGTAAGTTTCTGGAGAATGCGGAGGTGTATCTATGAATACTATGTTATATAAGGGTTATATAGGTAAAGTAGAATATGATGATGAATGCAACATATTTTCGGGAATGGTCATTAATACAAAAACAGTCATTACATTCCAGGGGACGTCAGTGGATGAACTTGTTAACGAATTCCATTCATCTGTTGACGATTATCTGGAATGGTGCAAGAAGGATGGAGTTGATCCCGAGAAACCATATTCCGGAAGATTCAATGTACGGCTGAAACCCAATACACATCAAAGAGCTGCAATAAAAGCAAAAGCCATGGGGATCTCACTAAATGGATTTATAGAAAAAGCAGTTGAAGATGAGTTGAATATACTTGAGGGATAAATGACGGAGGAATGATGAACAAAGACAAGATCGAACAGGGAGTACGCCTGATTCTTGAGGGGATAGGCGAAGACGTAGAGCGTGAGGGACTTGCGGGCACCCCGGGCCGGATATCCCGCATGTATGAGGAGATATTCGCAGGCCTTACGGAGACGCCCGAGGATTGCCTTAAGACCACCTTCACGGTGAACAATAACGAAATGGTCATTGAGAAGGACATCACCTTCTATTCCATGTGTGAGCACCACCTGCTCCCTTTCTACGGTAAGGCTCATGTTGCCTACATACCTGACGGCAGGGTGGTGGGCCTTAGCAAGCTTGCGAGAACAGTGGACATAATAGGTAAGAAGCCCCAGATTCAGGAACGTATGACTGCGGAAATTGCCGATGCGATTATGCAGTATCTGAAACCCAAGGGAGCCCTTGTCATGATAGAAGCTGAACATATGTGCATGACCATGCGCGGTATCAAGAAACCCGGAAGCAAGACGGTGACCATGGCCGCCCGTGGTGAATTCGAAAATGACAAGGATTTAAGGGACGAATTCTTCGCCTTACTTGGAAGGTAGATATGACCAATTCTTTTGTTAAGACTAAGCAGAAGTATATGTCCATATCCCGTCCGCGTAGATTCGGAAAATCATATGCGGCAGATATGCTGTGCGCTTATTACGGCAGGCCTGACGGATGTAAGTTGTTTGAATGTAAAGACTGCGGCTGACCAGATAAAGTCACGCAACTATCCTCAGGTGCTTGAACACTACGCAGGGAATATCCTTATAGTCAGCGTGAATTATGATAAGGATGCCGGAGGAGATGGATTCAAGAAACACAGCTGCAGAATTCATAACATATTTATAAAAAATGATAAGATTTCTGACCCTTTTTTATATAACCATAAGTCTTTATTTATGAGAACGATAAAATATTACATTTAGTCCCAAATGTGACAGCCATAAACCCTATATTGTGGCCGTGACAGTGAAGGGGACTAAGTGTAGTAGAGCAGTAACAGAAGAATAATGGAACCATGATCATCGGCAACCGGGAATTCGACCTTGTAAACAATACTTATATAATGGGAATCCTTAATGTTACACCTGATTCCTTCTCGGACGGCGGAAGCTATTTGGGTGTGGACGAAGCCCTAAGGCATACGGAGCAGATGATCAATGACGGAGCCGATATCATCGATATTGGCGGCGAGTCTACAAGACCCGGAGCTGATCCTGTGAGCGGGGATGAGGAGATAAACAGGGTGCTTCCGGTGCTTAAGGCCATTAAGGAACGCTTCGATATACCGGTATCGGTTGATACCTACAGGGCAGGAACAGCGAGTGCGGCACTCGGTGCGGGAGCCGATCTTATAAATGATGTATGGGGCCTGCGGTATGATGAGGGCGAGATGGCCTCCGTGGTAGCCGCTTCGCACAAGCCATATATCCTGATGCATAATGCAAGGATGGATGAAACGCCCGATCTGCTGGAGAATATTAAGTTAAGCCTGTCGGAGTCACTCAGAATAGCAGATGCATCGGGAATAGATAAGAATAAGATAATCCTTGATCCCGGAATCGGGTTTAATAAAACCTACGAAGAGAACCTTGAAATACTGAACAGGCTTGATGAGCTTAAGACACTTAACTATCCCATGCTTCTTGGCTGCTCAAGGAAGTCGGTTGTAGGCAATGCCCTCAGTCTTCCGGTGAATGAGCGCCTGGAAGGAACACTGGTAACCACCATACTTGCAGCGCAGGCCGGTTACTCCTTCGTCAGGGTGCATGATGTTAAGGAGAATCACAGAACGCTCATGATGCTTAAAGCCATTTTGGGCAGGTGATCCACGAATTGACACAAGGTGATAAAAATGCTGTCACGTTCTTGCAATTCCTTGACAAAAGAACAGGCGACATGAGATAATATATTTTGATATTTTATACTGCGAAGCATTTTGAGTGAGTATAAATTATAAAGAAAAAATCATGTCAGGATCATAAATGGAACAGCAAACAGGTACCAGAAGAAAAAAATTAAGACTTGGAGACATTCTCGTTCAGCAGAATGTCTTAAATGAAGAAAAACTCCAGGCAGCCCTTAAAAAGCAGAGGGGATCCGGCAAGAAGCTGGGTGAAGTCCTGGTGGAGATGAATCTGACTACCGAAGAGGCTATAGGTCAGGCACTGAGCCGTCAGCTGGGCTATAAGTTCATCAATCTAAACGGCTTACAGATACCCGAGAAGATAATCAAGCTTATCAAGTCGGATATAGTCAAGAAGTATACGGCAATACCTCTCGGGGTGGACGAGAAGAACGCCAACGTGCTCTTTGTGGCGATGTCCGACCCCATGGACATGAATGCGATCGATGACTTTGCCATCATCACCAACATGCAGATCGTGCCCGTGGTATCAACACCCAGACAGATACGACTGCAGATAGATAAGTACTATTCATCAGCCGATGTTAAGAATGCGGCGGATGAATACGCCAAGGAGAGAGAGAAGCTCCTTAAGGGCGATGAAGAGCTTGAGGATGTCAGTGATGACATCAACAATTCGCCCATTGTAGTACTTGTTAAGCAGATGATCGAACAGGCGGTACGGCAGCGTACCTCCGATATTCATATAGAACCAATGGAGAATCAGGTCCGCATCCGTTACAGGATCGACGGCGCATTGTATGAGAGGATGACCTACAATCCCAGCCTGCTTCCCGCAATAACGGCCCGTATCAAGATCATCGGCGGCATGGATATATCCGAGAAGCGTAAGCCTCAGGACGGACGTATAACTCAGGTGGTTGACGGGCAGGAGTACGATATCCGTGTCTCGGTTCTTCCTACGGTTTACGGCGAGAAGACGGTTATGCGTCTTACGAGCAAGACCGGACTTACAAGAGAGAAGAGTCAGCTTGGTTTCAGGCCGGATGAGCTTAAGCAGTTTGACCATATACTCGGCAATCCTCATGGAATAATCCTGGTAACGGGGCCTACGGGTTCCGGTAAATCGACAACCCTGTATACGGCGCTTAGTGAGCTTAACAGGGAGGATGTTAACATCATAACGGTTGAGGACCCGGTGGAAGCCAATATCGACGGTATCAATCAGGTACATGTTAACGTTAAGGCTGAGCTTACATTCGCGGCCGCCCTTCGTTCCATTTTGCGTCAGGACCCGGATATCATCATGATCGGTGAGATCCGAGACGGAGAAACGGCGGGTATAGCGGTGCAGGCATCAATAACCGGTCACCTTGTTGTAAGCACATTACATACGAATTCAACATCCGGAACCATCGGACGACTTATAGATATGGGAGTAGAACCCTATCTTTTAGCCGATGCCATTGTAGGTATAATAGCCCAACGACTTGTAAGAAGGCTGTGTCCCAGCTGCAAGAAGGAAGTTCTTGCGTCGGATGAGCAGAAGGAATTACTTGGTATCCCGGGAGAGAAGAGACCGGTCAAGATATTTGAACCCTGTGGCTGCGAGGAATGCGACCATACAGGCTTTAAGGGCAGGATCGGTGTATATGAGATAATGGAGATAACTCCCAAGCTTAAGCCCTTTATAAGCCGTAAAGCATCAGCAGAGGAAATCAAGGAAGTGGCCCTGTCCGAAGGTATGAACACCCTGAGGATGTCCGCTACGAAGTTGGTATTTGAAGGAATAACATCGATAAGTGAAATGGTCCGAGTATCATTCGACTCATAGGCAGGAGGAACAAACGTGATACAACTGGAAAGTGCCCTGGAACTTGCAATGAAGCGACGTGCATCCGACGTTCATTTTTCCGTAGGACGTCCGATAATGATTAGGGTAGACGGAACCCTGCTTCAGCTTAATGAAGATATCCTTAAGCCCAATGATATCAAGGAGGCATTTACTCCCATCCTGACGGATAACCAGCGTGAGAAGGTGGAAACCCTGGGTGAAGTGGATTTCGCTTATTCCCTTAAGGGGGTAGGACGTTTCAGGCTTAACGTCTTTAAGCAGCGCGGTACCTATGCGGCTTCCCTGCGACTTCTTCCCTTCCAGATACCTACACCCGAATCACTGGGTATTCCCGAAGCGGTAATAGCTACAACCACCAAGAAGAGGGGACTGGTTCTGGTTACGGGACCTACGGGTTCGGGTAAGTCAACAACCCTGGCATCCCTTCTGAATGTTATTAATTCGAAATATGCAGGCCATATAATCACTTTGGAGGATCCTATCGAGTATCTTCACAAGAGTAAGAAATCGATAGTCAACCAGCGTGAGATAGGCCTTGATACTAAGGGATATGCATCAGCCTTAAGGGCTGCCCTTCGACAGGACCCCGACATCATTCTTGTCGGCGAGATGCGTGACCTTGATACAATAGGTACTGCGGTAACCGCAGCCGAGACAGGACACCTTGTGTTTTCGACCCTGCATACAATGGGTGCTGCATCAACCATCGACCGTATCATCGATGTATTCCCGCCTCATCAGCAGGGACAGATAAGGGTTCAGTTAGCATCGGTTCTTGAGTGTGTTGTTTCCCAGGCCCTTCTTCCCACTGAGGTCGGCGGCCGTGTGGCGGCCTTCGAGGTCATGGTAGCGAATGCGGCAATCAGGAACCTCATCCGTGAGGCGAAGAGCTACCAGATACCATCCATGATGCAGACCAACCGCAAACAGGGTATGATCACACTTGATGATTCACTGTATGAGCTCTTTATCCAGCGCAAGGTAAGCGCAGAGACAGCATTAAGCTTTGCTCAGGATTATAATTATCTATCAAGAAAGATCAGCGGATAAACTCTAAAGAAATCATATAAATCATCCGATATACTACTTGAAGTCTGTGCAGGAGGATCAGAAAGTTGGCAAGTTTTGCTTACGAAGCCATAAATAAAAAGGGAGCAACCGTCAAGGGTTCTATCGAAGCCGACAATATAGACAAGGCCCAGGCCATGGTCAAGGCCCAGGAGCTTATCCCGGTATCCGTCAAGGAGCAGGATGCCCTGACCAAGGATATTAACTTAAGCGGATTAAGTAAGGGGCCTGACGCAAGAGCATTCGCAATATTCTGTCGTCAGTTCGTTTCAATGGCTCAGGCCGGCGTATCCCTTATTGATTCCCTCAATATGCTTGGTGACCAGACCGAGAATAAGAAGCTGAGGGATGCGATCCGCGAGATACAGGTTGATGTTGAGAAGGGTGAATCCCTGACTGTTGCAATGCGTAAGCAGAAGCTGATGCCTTCACTGTTGTGCTCAATGGTAGAGGCAGGTGAAGCTTCCGGTTCGCTGGACATAGCCTTCGACCGGATGGGAACCCATTTCGAGAAGGATGCAAGGCTTAAGGCTCTCGTTAAGAAGGCCATGATATATCCTGTAATAGTTATAATAGTTGCCATTGCGGTTGTTATAGTCATGCTCAGGATGGTAATCCCCACATTTGCCGACATGTTTACGGATATGGACATGGAGCTTCCGGCCATAACCCAGGGAGTAATTAAACTTAGTGACTTCATAGGAGAGAAATGGTATGTAATTATTGCGGTTGTCGCTGTTGTGGTAATAGCCTTCAGGAGCTTTGCCAAGTCGGCTTACGGCGAGATGGTTATCGCCAAAATAGGTCTTAAGGCACCGCTTATCGGTAACCTTACTATAAAGAGTGCCTGCGCCCAGCTGGCAAGAACACTCAGCACCCTGCTGGCAGCCGGTCTTCCCTTAGTGGATGCGGTAGGCATTACCGCAGATACCATAGGCAATAAGATCATGAGGGACGCCCTGACGGCAGCCAAGGATGAGATAATCCAGGGTACACCCTTATCGGTTCCGCTTAAGCAATGCGGGCTCTTCCCGCCCATGGTTTACCAGATGACCAGAATAGGGGAGGAAGCCGGTGATATAGAGGGTCTTCTTGAGAAGCTGGCGGATTATTACGATGAAGAGGTTGAGAATGCGACCCAGTCGCTTACTGCAGCCATGGAGCCCATGATTATCATAGTCCTTGCGGGAATCGTGGGAACTCTTATCGGAGCGGTTCTGGCACCCATGGCTAAGATGTATGAAGGGTTGGATAACTTGTAAGATAACAGGGATCAAAGTATGGCACACGTCATGCTTGCATGTAAGGGTGCCATGCCTTGAGACCTTAACGAACATGATTTACTTTGAATTAAACATTCATAATAGGGGTGAATGTTTAAGATAAAAAATATTTTATAAACGAAAAGGAGATAGGAAAATGAAGAAAATGAATAACAAAGGTTTTTCACTCGTCGAGCTTATCATCGTTATTGCCATCATGGCAATCCTGATCGCCGTACTGGCACCTCAGTATCTGCGTTATGTTGAGAAGTCAAGACTTCAGGCAGATAACTCAGCAGTAGGTGAAGTTGCTAATGCTGTTAAGGTTGCAGCTGCAAATGACAGAATCAATGCATCTATATCAGGTGGTGAATCATACACATTTAGTGTTTCACCTCAGGCTGCTACTTTTAGCTGTGCTCCTTTGGATTCTGAGTTGCTTAATGTTGTTGGCTCTAATATTTCGGTTAAGTCAAATACTTATAAGGCTACTCAGCCTTCATTAACCATTACTGTTGATTCCGCAACTCATTCAATAATTGTTACGGGTAGCAACTATGTTCCTGAAGTTGGGGACACACCTACATCACATATTTTCTAATTTGTGTTAATGATACAATTATGGAATGGACGTTAAGGATTCTGTTGGTAATAATTGGTACTATATTTGGAAGCTTTATGAATGTTTGTATATTGAGGCTTCCGATTAGACAGACCATAGTATCCAAACGTTCCCACTGCATGGACTGTAATTACCAGCTCAAGTGGTACGATCTCGTACCACTTGTAAGCTGGATATTACTGAAGGGCAGGTGCCGTAAGTGCGGACAACCTATCTCAAAGCAGTACCCTATCATTGAAGCTGCCAACGGGATAGCATGGTTAGTGATAGCCTTAGTCCGCGGTATAAGGTTTGAACTTGTATATGACGTTACAAGTGTATGTTATATGGCCTTGTTCTCGGCATTGTTAGTCCTTAGCGTGATTGATTTTCGTACCTACGAGATACCTTTAGGGTGCAACATATTTATACTAGCCGTTGGGCTGATCCATCTGTTCGTGGATTACTCCAACTGGTTGCAATATGTGATCGGCCTGACAGCGGTTAGTTTATTCCTTTTTATCATCTACACGGCATCCAAGGGACGTGGGATCGGTGGAGGAGATGTTAAGCTGATGGCGGCATGTGGCCTGCTCATAGGATGGAAGCTTAACATTCTGGCCCTTGTACTTGGATGTATCATCGGATCAATAGTCCATTTATTGAGGATGAAGTTGTCCGGTGAGGATCATGTACTTGCGATGGGTCCCTATTTATCCATCGGAGTCATGATTGCAGCCCTGTGTGGCGAGAAGATTTTGGAAGTATATATGTCTATGTATTAAATACAGGGTATTAAAGTTAAGAATTTACCGCTTGTAGATTCCTAACTTTAGTACCCATGTGGTGCATATAAATATTATAGGATGAAGTGAGAGGACAGACAGGATGAGTAAGGTACTGAGTATTGAGCTTGGTTATTCGCTGACCAGGGTTTGCGAGGTTGATTATAAGACCAAAAAGCCCAAGGTTTATGCTAACTTCGAGTTCAGAACGCCGGCGAATGCGCTTGAGGATGGGTTCATTAAGCTACCTGAGGAATTGGGAAATGCCTTAAGGCAGGCCATTGATCAGCACGGTATCAAGACCAAACAGGCAGTATATACCATTTCATCAGCCAAGATAGCAAGCCGTGATACGACGCTTCCCTATGTTAAGGAAAACAAGCTTGATGAACTGGTTCACGCATCAGCCAATGATGTATTTCCTGTCGATATAAGTAATTGTAAGGTTACTCATCAGATACTTGAGACGCAGGAAGACGGCGAGGGGAATAAGAAATATCATGTGGCCCTGTATGCTGCTCCCAACGATCTGCTTGAGAGCTATTATACGATGTCATCCATAGCCGGATTGCAGATATCAGCCCTTGATTACGCATCCAATTCATTTGCTGTCGCAACCAAAGGCGTGTTTGTAAACGGTACCTTCCTTGCCATCAAGGTGGATGACAGGTCATCCCTTGTAAGCGTTATCCGCGATGGGGTAGTAGCATTACAGAGAACAGTGCCCTATGGCGGCGATTCGGCAATAGATACTATCGTTGAGCTGGAAGAGCAGGAAAGCGGGGACAGGGTTTCCTATGAGAAAGC